>JBDSAM010000532.1:0-8386 GCA_039922135.1 Blastocatellia bacterium | reverse complement strand
CGCTCTTGATTCATTCTCGAAGGTTAAGCAATGGCATCTGCGCAATCATCAATTTCAACCTCCGCAAGTCTGACGGACTCGCAGGAAGCATCCATAAACAACTCTGGCAATAATGCTATCAATAACTCCGCCGTCGCCGGTGATGTGGCCGCGAAACCGTCCGAACAGAAAAAGTCGGCGGCAACCGCTTCAGCGAAAACGGCTGGGGCGGCTTCGATTATTGATCGTTTTCTCAATCTGATTAGCTCAGTCCCCTTCGGCATCGTGTTGCTGATCCTGCTGATCGTCGCCTGCATGATCGGTATGCTGATTCAGCAACAGGAGCTGGAGACGTTCACGGGGTATTACACCGAACTGACCCCAGCAGAAAAGTCTGTCTACGGTCATCTGGGATTTTTCAATATCTATCACGCCTGGTATTTCAACCTGCTGTTATTACTGCTCAGCCTGACCATCATTCTGGCTTCGATTGATCATTTTCCCGCAGCCTGGAGCTTCATTGCGAAGAAGAAGCTGACAGCTTCGCCGATGTTTGCGATGGCTCAGAAGTTCAAAGAGAAAGCCGAATTGCCGAACCTGGATCGCAAGCGTCTGACGGAATGTGCGATGGCTGCGGCGCGCGCGATGGGTTTTAAGGTTCGCGTTACCGAACAAGAATCGCGCACGACGGTCTTTGCCGAACGGGGCGTGTGGAATCGGTTGGGTGCTTATGTCGTTCACATCGGCCTGCTGACGATCTTCTGTGGCGGGTTTATGACCAGTTGCGGCTACACCGGAATGATGCCGGTAATGCCTGAACAAACCAGCGACCGTGTAATGAAGCAGGTCTTCAACGTGGATAATGCCACCGCGCAGCACGCCATCTCGACGCAGGAGATCCCGCTGCCATTTACTGTTGAGGGCGTGGACATTCAACAGAAGCTGATTAAGAAGGAAGGCAGCCTGGACGCTGGCAACACGCTGGACTGGATATCGAAAGTGCGCTTCCACGATCCGCAAACCGGAAAGACGACCGAAGCGTTGATCCATATGAATCACCCTTTCGATTACAAAGGCTTCCGTTTCTTCCAGGCGTCCTTCAATCCGCAGGGCAGCGCCAGAGAAATTAAATTGCGCGTTACGCCTAAGGATGGCGCTGCACAGGAAGTGACGATCAAGCGCAATGGCGATGCCAAGCTGCCTGATGGCACGCGCCTGCGCTATGACGCCTTCAATCCGGCTGCGCAAGTTTCGCGCGAAGGCAAGATCGAACTCGGCGCGCTCACTTACGAGAACCCGGCGGCGCATCTGCGCTACCTGCTACCCAATGGCCAGGAAGGCGAAGTTTGGGCGTTCAATGAAGCCTTTCTGGGACAGGTCATCAACGCTCCTTTCCTGAAACAGAAGCTGATTGATGCCGCACCCTTCTCAGTCGTCCTGACAGATTTTGAAAAGGTTTCGGCGGCGCACCATTTGTCCGTGCAGTATGATCCCGGCTCCACGGTTGTTTATGTCGGCTTTGGGATTCTGTGCCTGACCTTGATTGCGATTTTCTTCTTTTCGCATCAGCGATTATGGATAGTTGTGGAAGATGGCAACGTTTATGTCGGGGGCAACGCCAATCGCAACCGGCTTGGCTTTGAAGATCGCGCTAGGAAGCTACTCGCGCTGATTCGCGAGCCGAAAGCGGCTTAGCCGGTAGTGCCAGTTAGTTTGGTATCCTTTTGTAGTTCTGTTCTCTTTCCTCCTGGAGGTAAGTTATGGCTCAAGCAATTAAATCACTCAATGCTTCAATCGCCGCATCGCCGGCAAGCGGTGAGCGCAAAAGTTCAATCAAGAATTATCTTCCCGCTCTGCTGCCGCTAATCGGCGCATTCCTGCTGCTGGCTGCGCGCGTCAAGCTGGGCGCTGCCGCAGTGCCCGCGGATGGCCCGTTGATTGTGCTGGCCGTGCTCAGTTATTTGATCGCGGCGGCTTCGCTGCTGACCAATTTCTGGGCGCCGATTGGATTTCTGCAACGGCTGGGATTGTGGACGCTCTCGCTGGGATTCTTCTTCAATTTTTCAAGCTGGCTGGTGCGGTGGGCAACAATGGGCGACCGCGAAAACTGGATTCGCATGACGAATCAGATCACGGGCGAATATCACCCCATGTGGTTTTTCAGCTACATCCCATATGCCAACTTGTATGACCTTTCGGTGGCGTTCGCATTCGGCGCGGGCTTTGCGACACTGCTGATCAGCCAGCGGCCAAATTCGCGCTTCATCGGCGCAATCTCAACGCCAATCATTTCAGTGATCCTGTTGCTGGCGGTCTTCATCGGTAGTGAATTCATCAATCTGCCGCCGGTACTGGACAGTTACTGGCGCCCGATTCACGTCGGCGTGGCTTCGATGAGTTACGGCGTGGCGCTGGTCAGCTTTGCGATGGCGGTGATGTACCTGATTAAAGATAACGTCAAACTGGAGGCAATGGCACTGGCCGTCGCGGCCTTTACAGTTGCCGCTTATGTCTTTGTCTGGTTGATGGGCGGTATTAAAGGGCTTGACCCGTTCACGCTGAGTTACCGGCTGAATCCCGGCGTGTTGCATGCGCAGGGTTTCAGCAACAGTGGCGCGCGCGTGGCATTGCCGGGTGTGGGTATACTGGCGACGCTTTCGCTGCTGCTCTTCTTTGCGGCGGCGGTCTGTTTTGCGCTCTACTTGTATAAGAATCGGCAAGCGGCGCGAGGGATTGGACATTGGCTATTGCGCGCTTCGATTGTCGCGCAAGTGGCGACCATCGGAATGGTTTTCTATCGCATCAAGACTATGGGCGTGGTTGGTTCGCTCATCGGCAATGAACAGTCTTACCAGATTGGCAGATCACTGCTCGGCAAAGAAGCAGTCGGCAAATCAGTCGAAGAGCTTGTCGGCATTGGGACGAACTTTCTGGCAGCGAACCGCGATTCGCTGGTGCTGAACGTGAAAGGCAATCCGGTCGAAGTTGCAGCATTGTTTGCACTACTGCTCGTGACCTGCTTCATCGCCCTCTTCAGCTTCCGCACCGAGAAAATTCGCGAAAGCCTGCCTTCGCTCGAACGCATTGACAGCCTGATCTACAAACTGGTTGGCGTGGCCTTCGCGGGTCTGGCAATACTGCTAGTAACGGGCGCGGTCTGGGCGAATGAGTCGTGGGGACGTTACTGGGGATGGGATGCGAAAGAGACGGGCGCGCTGGTTGCCTGGTTCTCTTACGGCGGCTATCTGCATTCGCGCATGTCGCACGGCTGGGCCGGTCGCCGCAGCGTTTATTTCGCGCTAGCGGGCTTCCTGCTGGTGATCTTCACCTATCTCGGCGTCAGCTACATTCTGCCCGGATTGCATTCATACGCATAGGTAGAGGGCAAAGTCGAAATGGAAAAGGCAAAGATCAAACATGCCATTTGATCTTTGCCTTTTGCTTTGTCCGGACGAACTCACCCAATGGCCCCTCGTTTCTTTGAATCTATAACCCGTCGCGCCAGCCTGTGGTTATTGGCCTTCGCGCTGATAGGCATTGCGCTGACGCTGCTTTATCACGACGCTGAGCAACAGGATTCAGCCTATCATTTCCTGTTCGCGCGCTGGGCTGGCGCGCATCCGGTTTATTTCGTCAGCGTCTGGGCGCGCCCGCTCTTCACTCTTGTTTATTGGCTGCCGTCGCAATTCGGCTATCCGGTGGCCAAACTTTTTACGGTGCTGATTAGTCTAGCCGCAGGCTGGCAGACATTCCGGCTTGCGCAACAGATCAATTTTCAGCGCGCGGAGCTGGCCCTGCCGCTGCTCTTTTTCCAACCGGCGTTCTTTGCCATCAGTTCCGCAGTCATGACTGAAACGCTTTTCGCGCTGCTCTTCGTCATCGCGTTGCGGTTGCACCTGCGAGGTTGGATCAAGGCTGGGATGCTCGTCGCGTCATCATTGGTTCTGGTCAGGCCCGAAGGTTTTTTTATCGGCGTGCTGTGGAGTTTGTGGGTGTTGTTGGAAAGGCATGGAGTTCAGCCTTCAGGCTGGAATCTCAAATCTCAAATCTCAAATTTGAAATCAATGCCTTGGCTGAAGGCAGGCCTACAAACGTTGCTGCTTTCCAGCGGAATGGTCGTGTGGTGGGCGGTGGCGTATCTGTTGACGGGTGACAAGCTCTGGATCGTTCACGACTGGCCATCGGATTGGCAGATGGGCAGCCGGGCAAATGGCATTGGGCCGATCTGGTGGTATGCGGCGCTGCTGCCTTTGATTGTTGGGTTCCCGCTGATCGTGCCTTTTTTGGCGGGCCTTTGGAGGTTGCTGCGGCGGCGTGAATTCGTCTGTGGCACATCGGCCTTTCTGACATTGTTTGTGCTGCATTCGTTAATGTTCACGCGCGGATGGTTCGGCTCGGCAGGGTACGCCCGGTATTTCGTCTGCGTCTCGCCAGCCGTCGCGCTGATTACGCTCACCGGATGGAATGTGTTAGCGGACAGAGGCGCTAAGCTTCTTGATCTATCAAAGCCGATATTTGCCTCTTTGGTCATTTTGGCTTCGGTGCTGGTGTGTTTTGTCTATGTTGATGGCATTCGCTTTACGCGCGATGCGCAGGCTGTGGAATGGATGCGTACTTGGCTGCTCAGTAACTACTCGGAATTTTCGGAATCCAGTGCAGGCAGCAACGTCAGATTGATTAGCAGCCAGGCATATTCACAAATCCTGTTCGACCGCGATCCGTGGGAAAGACCAAGTTTCAGTGGCAACCACGACCGTAACCTGGGATTGATCCGGCAATCTCCCACGCGAACGTTGGTGTTGTGGGATGACGAGACCGGGCCAAAGTGGTACGGCTTGCGCGCAGAGGATTTTGAAGCTGCCGGGTATAAAAGGCTGAAGTCGCAGGACTTCAAATTGGAAGGGTGGCTTGTGCGGCTACCATGGAATCACTGGGGTGGGCCGCGCCATCAGCGAATGCACTGGTTTTATAAGATTGGCATAGAACCGCGATTGTGATGTAGCCGATCAGGACGAATCGCGTAGCCCTGTGGTTAGCTTCACCATTCGGGGGATCGGGAAAGGGACGTTTAAGCGCGCAACCCAATAGGCCAGTCGAAATCAGCACAATTGGATTTTTAGCCGCAAGAAATTTCCCATCCAGGCAGTTTCGTAAACAACCGGCTGATTGCTATTGGCAACAAAGCCCTGGCGACAAATCAGTGCCAAGTAATTAAAATTAAAAGCATTGCCAGCCTGTAGCTTGTTTGTGTAAGATTCGCTCGCCACAAATGATCGGCATCAAAATTGTGGCAAAGAGATTGGTCAGCCCATGATCAGTTCCTCACATTCAAGCTCAAGTTGATTTGCAATTGCTGACCGGATGCCAATATGGCATCGGCCAAAATCTATAAATGTTTCTCGCCCTCGGTTGGCCAGCATCAAACGGTTGGTCAGGTTCATCGCAATTTGAACAATTTTTCAACGAAACAGTCAGGCTAGGCTGGTGTATTAGTATACTGTTTGATTTTGCCTCGTCTGCGCCGTGCAGGCCTCTATGCCCCAAGCCTGATTGCTAGAATCGCCGCCGAAAGCTGGTCATTGACCTGTCAGTTTTGACAATGCCTGCTTGCCGGGTGGTGACCTCAAATTATTAACGCAGCAATTTCTATTGGAAGGACCTTATCGGAGGGATTTTTATGATCCAAAAAACTTTACGCAACCTCATCAACTCTACGTTCGTGGTCGCAGCACTTGCTCTATTCGGCGGCACCGCACTGGCTCAATATCCAATCGGCAACAGTCATCTGAGTGATATGAAGCCTGGCAGCGTGCTCTTCTTCAATCGCTATTCAAGCAACCCAATTAGCCCGCAATTGGGCGACACGCAAATTAATATTACGAACGTCGCTTCTGCCCCGGTGGATATTCACCTTTTTCTGGTAGACGGCGGCAGTTGTTCGGTTGCCGACTCGTTTATCGGACTGACGAAGTTTCAAACCGCCAGCTTTTTGGTCAGCGATTTCGATCCCGGCATTCAGGGCTACATTGTGGCGGTGGCGGTCAATGGTGGCCCGACACGGCAGAATACCTTGATCGGCACTGAGTTCATCCGCGAGAGCGATGGCCGCACAGGCTATCTGCAAGCTATCTCCATTGCCAAGCGGTCACCAGGCGAGGTGATTCCAAACGACAATGGTGAGGCTGTATTGAACTTCAACGGCGTTGACTATGAACAACTCCCTACCGTGTTGGCCCTGGCAGCCTTCAACAGCCAGACGACCGACTCCACCACGCTTTCAATTTATAGCCCGTCGAGCAATCTGATCATTGGAGCAGTCAGCACGGTCAATGTCTTCTCACTGCTTTACAACGATGTGGAGATTTCGCTCTCAAGCAGCTTCACGATCAACTGCTATCGTTATGACACCTTATCCGCATTATTCAGTCGTAGCGGTGGCATCAACAGACACGTTCCGTCTGGGCGCACCGGCTGGATCCAGTTCTCGGCTTCCGGCAGACCAATCCTCGGTTCGGTGCTTGGCAAAGGCCCAGTCTTTACTGGCGCGCATAATCTGCACGCATTGACTCTGCTGGGTTCTTATTCAATTACAGTTCCATCGTTCTAAAAACCGGCGAATCACTAATCGGTGATTTGATTCCAAAATGCGGAAGGGAGAATTCCAGTTCTCCCTTCCGCATTTTCTTTTTGGTTGCGATTTATGGATCTTTCAGCTTCGTGGCATGATGGGCGCAAGGTGTTTTATGGAGACTAAGCTACGGATTGTCATTGCCGATGACGAACGGCCCGCGCGATCCTTTCTGGCTGCGATGATGCGAACATTCCCCGACGTTGAGCTGGTTGGAGAGGCATCCACCGGCACAGAAGCTGTCGACCTGATCGAAAGGGCGCGCCCCGACTTGGCGCTGCTCGATCTGCAAATGCCGGAGTTGGATGGGTTAGGCGTAGTACGGCTGATTCGAAAAGACCGGTTGCCTCTTGTCGCCTTTGTCACGGCTTATGACCAATATGCCGTGCGGGCGTTTGATTTGAATGCGATTGATTATCTACTCAAACCTGTTGAACGCAGTCGTCTGCGTAATACGCTCAACCGCGCGCAGGAGCGACTGGAACGCGCTGATCTGCGCGAAACCGAAGCCGAACAGTTGAAGGCGGCGGCGACCGAGTATGAGACATCCACGCGACAAACCTACCTTGAACGCATCCCAATTCGCCAGCGCGAAGAGATAGTCCTGATACCAGTAGATCGTGTCGCATCCATCGTCGCCGATGGCGAATTGCTACATCTGACCACGACGGACGACCAGCGGCATTCCTTCTCTTATCGGTTGAAAGACCTGGAAGCCCGTATGGATCCGGCGAAGTTCGTGCGGCTGTCACGGGGCGCACTGGCCAGCATCAACGAAATTACCCGCGTCAGTCCCCTGCCCGGCGGCACCTATATCGTGACGCTGCGTAACAACCAACAACTCAACGTCAGCCGCATCCAAGCCAGAATCCTGCGCGATCAACTGTTAAAGTTATAAGTGGCAATTAGATTTGGCTGTGATCTCCCGGAAATCATTGTGCCCTTCTTTGAAGAGACGTACGCTGAAATTCAACCGAAATTACATCATCAATGAAAAGGAGCACCAGTAATGAGCAGAGATTCAGATCAGTACCCGCACAAAGATCTGGCGCACGATTATTCGCATCCACTATCCACATTCTCACGAAAACGGTCACGCCCACTTTACACGCCGGTGGTTTCTCTCTGTTGCGATCCCCGGAGCGATTCTCGCGACATCGGAACCGGTCATCGCCACGTCGGGCAAATACAAAGGCACGACGATCTTGCAGGAAGAGCAGAACCAGGGATTCGCCTTGCTCCAAGCCCTGAACGAAGCCCAGCGCAAACAGGCTATTGTCAATTTCTCCAAGACCGGCAACAACAACCTGACCGAAGCCTTCAAGGACAACGTTGTGCTGGATTACGCTGGCGTCCGCGTCTCTGATTTATCGTCGCCGCAGAATAAGCGGCTGTTAGACCTCATCGGCTTGTACGTCGGCAACATGGACGACGGCCACGCGCGCGTGAAGATGGACAAAGTGAAGCGCCACCTTGATCACACTCACTTTGCCTGGATCGGCGGAGCCGAAGCCGACAGCACGTTCTACTATCGCATTCACAGCCCGGTGGTTTTGATTGAGTTCGATCATCAACGCCCTGCCAACCTGGCTCGAATGGCTGCCGATCCTCAGAAGCCTAATCGCCAGCACATTCACGTTGTCGTGCGCACGCCCAACGGGAACGACTATGGCAAAGACCTGCTACGGCAGCATTACCTGGCGCACCGGCACAGCGGCTGATGGCCAGAGATATCCCCGCGCGCTCCAACAGTTCATCGCATCATTAAACGCAGATGGT
>JBDSAM010000531.1:0-5049 GCA_039922135.1 Blastocatellia bacterium | reverse complement strand
TCGCTCATTTCGAGGACGGTTTCATGTCGTCACCGACGTAATAGTTGCGGCGCGAACGCACGTACAGGCCGGGGCGCGCGGGCAATATCTGGATGGAATGCAGGTCTTCCAGACTGGGCCGGCGTTCAGTGACGAATGACAACGTGTACTGCGCTCCGATTTCGCGCGAGATGTTGGCGTTCGCCATAATCAGCGCATTATGCGTCGGCGGCAGCAGCATATCGCCGCCGCTGTTTTCGGCCAATTGTTTCAACTCCACAGACGCGCCTTCCAAAATGGTTAGGTGACGCCGCAACTCTTCGATCCGTTTGGCGGCGTTATTGCCGACGACTTCGTGATGCGTCATCCATTCAATCGCCAGTTGAATTTCGCGTTGCAGCGCGTCTGTCCAGCCGACGACGAAAACCGACGCGCGAGCTTTTTCCAGCGCCTGAATCGCTTTTGATTTGCCGGTCTTGCTGTTGGAATCCAGCCCATCGCTGACCAGCACGACGACGCGGCGACCCTCTCGCGATTGCAGCTTATCGGCGGCCAATTTCAGCGCGTCGTTGTAGCTTGCCTTCAAGCCCACTCGGTACTTTGAACCTAATGCATTGAGCGCCTGCTGGCGGTCATTCGTCCAATCCTGAATCAACTGTGCTCTGTCAGCATATTGAATGATCGCAATCTGATCTTTGGGCGACAGGCGCGAAACGAACTGGTTGGCAAACTCGCGCGATGTTGGGTTCGGAATGACTTTGTATTCTTTATTTTTCTCCCAAACCGGCGCGTCTTCTTTGCCGTATCGTTCCGATGCCGCGTTTTTGAATGTGCCGATCTCATTGGAAAGATCAAGGATCAAAACAATGCTGGCAGGCTCACGCTTCAGGTTAGTGACGGGCCTTGCTTCGCCCTCTTCCAGCACCAGGACTTCTTTCGCTTGCAGATCGTCCACGTAGTTGCCGTCGGCATCATAGGCCGTCACCGGCAGCACAACTTCGCGCGTTTCGATCTTAACGATGGGGACATCGCCGGGCTTTGGTTGCTGCTCGCCGGGCTTCAGCGGCGGCTTGCGGCCCGACTGGGCATAGGCAGAAGAAATGGCAGCCACGGATAAACACAGATGGACACAGATGAGCAAAACAATGCAGCAAGCCGGGAACAATCTGTGTTTATCGGTGTTCATCCGTGGTTGTACCTCTTCCTGGAAATTACAGTTCGATCCATTCACACGATTTATTGTAGGGGGCCACTTTTACTCGCCTTTCGGCGTCTGCCGAAAACAGCGGCGCACGATCCTGCAAGGCTTGAATTGCGGCCAGCCGCGCAATATCAGGATGATTCGTGTTCTGCGACAGATGTGCCAGCACAATGTGTTCAGCCTTGCCGTCGAAATCATCACGCAGAAACCGGGCCATCTCGTCGTTCGATGTATGCCCGTGGCGGCCCATGATCCTCTGTTTCAGCGACCAAGGGTAAAAGGTGCAGGCGCGCAGCATCTCGGTTTCGTAATTCGCTTCGATAATCAGCAGGTCGCAGCCGCGAAATTGATCGGCGGCTAGTTGATTGATGTGGCCCAGATCAACGGCGATTCCTATCTTGATGCCGCCTGCTTCCAGCGTAAAAGCCATTGGATCAGCGGCATCGTGGGGAACTGTAAACGGACTGAAGCGGAACGCCCCCACCTCGAAGTCTTGCGAAGACGCAATGGCTTCGCCGCGCCGGACGTGTTTGCCTTTGTCGCCCAGATTGCAGGCTTCAAGCGTGGCGGTTGAAACGTGAATGTATGTCTGGATGGTTTTGGAGAGCATCGCCAACCCGCGCGCGTGGTCGCCGTGCTCGTGCGTGATAATGATGGCGTCAATCCGCGATGGGTCTTCGCCGACGGCCTGGATGCGGCGGACGGTTTCGCGCGCGCTCAGGCCACAGTCAATCAGGACGCGCGTTTCGCCCGCGACGACCAATGTCGAGTTGCCGGAACTGCCACTGCCGAGAACGCACATGCGCATGGATGTATAGAAGAGATCGTGTGGAATGGGCTATTGAGCGCGCATCTTAGCGAAAGCCCGCGACGCGCGCAAAGGCGGCGATTTACCGCCTCTGCTCCAAATGTCTGGTCGTTTGTTCGGTGACACTCGATGGGTTGATTAGCTCTGACGTTGTCGGCGCGGATAGCTCAGCGGCTTGCGGTTGTGGCGTAACAGGGGATGGGAAATTGATCTGAGGTGGAGCTGGATTGAATGATGACTGGCGCTGGCGTTCGGCCTCTTTCAATTTCATGTATTGTCCAATACCTTTGCCGATACAGGAAAAGGCCGGAATCAACATCCAGAACCACCAAGCATGATCAGTAGGGCCATATTTGCCTACTGCGATTGAGACTGCCAGAAAGCCTATGCCAGCGAAAATCTTGCTCACTGCTCCTTCAATCGTCGGAGGCCGTTGGCCATGTCGCCGATGTCTGCTGCCCCCGTGTTCTTCATCTTGAATTGCTTCCGGCAACCGTCCTGTCATTGCCTGCGGCACCAGGCTGACGTTTGCGCCGCACGTGCGGCAAAACTTCTGAGCGCCATCAATCGGGTTTGCGCAACTTGGGCAATACATTTTTTCTCTCCGGAATGTTGGTCAAACTGTTAGTTTGACCGGCGTGGCAAGCAAGCCTTTCATAAGGTAAAGACGCTTCATCAAACGATGGCAAACCACCAGTTTGCCCAACAACGAAGCTTGATCGGCGATTCATACGAACACTCTGGCGTTGAAAGTTTCGGACTTCACAGCCATTCCAGCCC
This sequence comes from Blastocatellia bacterium, assembly GCA_039922135.1. Lineage (GTDB taxonomy): Bacteria > Acidobacteriota > Blastocatellia > RBC074 > RBC074 > RBC074. The sequence continues at coordinate 2,281 of JBDSAM010000531.1, read as the reverse complement.
TTTGTGCCGCTCGCCGACCAGGTGTAGGAACAAGGCTTCAAGCGTAGCGAATTGCAGTCCGTCGAATTCCATCAGGCCGCCGTGCAGCAATCTGCCAACGTCGCCGCGCCAGGCGATCTTGCCCGCCTTGATGATGGCCACGTCGTCGCACAGCCGTTCGACGGTTTCCAGCACGTGCGTGGTCATAAAGACCGTGCGGCCTCCGGCGACAAATCTGCGCAGCCAATCTTTCAACATCGCCACGCCCGCCGGATCAATGCTTTCGAACGGTTCGTCGAGGAACAAAATTTCGGGGCGATGAATGATGGCGGCGGCGAAGGCGACCTTCTTGCGCATGCCGGTGCTGAACTGCGACAGGCGTTTGCGCGTGGACGAAGCCAAATCCATGACCGTCACTAACTCTTCAACGCGCTGTTTGACGACGGCATCTTCCAGCCCATACATCCGCGCGTTGAAGGTCAAAAATTCGTGGGCGTAAAGATGATCGAACAGCGCCAGCCCTTCCGGCATCACGCCAATGCGGCGTTTTAGCTCAATCGAATCGCTGGTGAACTCTTCGCCCAGCAGTTCAATTTTGCCGGCAGTGGGATCAATCAATCCGGTCAGACAACCAATGGTCGTACTTTTGCCAGCGCCATTCGGCCCCAAAAATCCAAACATTTTGCCTGTCGGAACCGAGAGCGAAAGATTGTCCACCGCCGTCAGATCACCATACCGTTTCGTCAGGTTTTCAATCCGCACAGCCGCAGCAGTCTCTGGTTTGGATGAAAAAGTCCTGACACTTTGCTCGGTTTGGCCTTCCTGTGACTGCATCGGTGTGATGATTTCAGCTTCGCCAATTTCTATGCCAGCTTGTGTAGATGAAGTCATGATGATTGTCTATTTATCCCTTGCTCCGGCAATCAAATTGATTAGTCTTTCGCGGCGGGCTTTTAACAGGGGTTCTACCTTGTAAAACGAAAACAAGTACAGGCCAACACAGATCATCATCACAATCGCAGCAACCCACCACATCCGCAAAACCGCTTCCTGGCTGGTGCGGCTGGCCACAAACGTCATCGCCCAGAAAGGAACCAGGACGCCGGCGATGATGACGATGTTTGCACCGAATGAAAGGCGGTTGTTCCACATCGCGTCAAAGTTCATGCTCTTTGGCGAAAAGACAGAAGTCCAGAAGCCGGCCGCGTTAAATAAAAACAGGCTGGCCAACGCCGTACAGAATGTCATTACCAGCATTCGCCAGGAGAAGGTTTGGCCGTTATAAAACAACAGCCACAGCGCGAATGAGACAAGGACGGCAACGCCGCGCAGCAGCAGGGAAGCCAGATTGATCGCGCGTAACGCTTCGACAAAATGCATCGGCCAAACGGCGTAACGGCGGATGCCCGCATCGTCATATCCAAAAGCATTGAGCATCATCGCCGCCGCTGTCGCGCTGCTCATAATGAAAAATATCGCCAGCGAAATCAGAAACTCACCATTATTGCCGCGATGAGGGAAGACGTATTTTCCCGCAAGCACAATGACCGGCGCGGTGATCAAGCTGAAGCGGATCATATTGCAACGCAGGTGATAGCGAAGCGATTTACTGATCAGCGGCGCATAGCGGTTGCCGAATAGGCTGCTCAGTTGATCATAAAAATCCTGCCAGACAATGCTGTCTGGCGTCGCGGCTTGCATCATCGGCGGGCGATTTTCCAATTTCTCCAAAGCCCACAACAGCACAAAGCACCACAGCAGCAATAGCACCAGACCGCTCAACGCTTTGACCACCGTGTCGCCCATGATCATCATCGCCGCCGCGCCCGGAGGCGTTAATCGCAGGACTTGATCCATTGCATTCCAAACAATGGTCGTCTTGGATTTCAAGAGCACTGTGAAGGCGAGCGGCCCGAACGAAACCAGGATCAAAACAACCATACCGAGCAGGCCTGAGCCTTTGCGCGTTTCCATCACCAGCCCGACCAGCGTCAGCAGCACGATTGTTGCCAGATAGTTCGCCACGATGAAGATAATTATGGCAGGCAATGTTCTGAAGATTGAGCCGTTACCGAGCAGGATAAAGCCGATGGCCAGACCAAAGCTGGCCGCGATCAACAACAGCCAAATCGGGTCCAGAACCCCAATTACCTGGCGGACCAGGAATCTTTCGCGGGCGTCAAGCGGGTAACGCCGCAACGCTTCTTCTGAAAAGGCCGCGCGCGGCCCCACGCCAAAGAGCAGGCTTAAGCCCAAGCCATTGACAAACAATCCAGTCAGAATCCATCGTGCGAAATATAGC
>JBDSAM010000530.1:0-3955 GCA_039922135.1 Blastocatellia bacterium | reverse complement strand
AGGATTTCAGATGGTCATTGATCCTATCCTGGCCTTTCAAGTTTGCGCCGTAGACCGGCCCGAAAGTCCGCGCCCAGTTCTGATCCGGGTTGGCGATGACTTCTTCGTCAGTGAAGATCGCCGCGCTGAACGGGACACAAGCGGCGAACATATCAGGATGCCGCAGCGCGTATACCAGCGCGCCGTGCCCGCCCATCGAAAGCCCAGCCACGCCGCGATAGGCTTTTTCAGCGCGGATGCGGTATTGCGATTCAATCGCCGGGATGAACTCTTTGAAGAAGAAGTCTTCGTATTTGACCGTGCCGTCGTGGTTGTTGATGTACCAACTAACGCCGCCGTCGGGCATAACGATAATCATTGGCGGGATGTCGCGCCGGGCAATGGCTTCGTCGGCGATCTGATTTGCTTCGCCGAATTGCAGCCAGCCGGTGTCGTTGTCCGTGTAGCCATGCAGTAGGTAAACGACCGGATACTTTCGATTCGAGGTTTCGTAATCGGACGGCAGATAGATCGTGTACCGCACAGGTTTGCCCAGAATTTTGCTGTCCACGGTCAAGCCTTCTTTGACAATGCCGCGCGAAATCTGCGCACTGGCGCTGCTGGCTGAAACCGCGCAAATCAGCGCGGCAATCATCACAATTGATGTTTTCATCTCAAAAGACTCTCCTTTGTTTTATCAGAAAGATTTGTAGACCTTGCCGCCCTTCATTACGAACCGCACTTTGCGAACGGCTGAAACGTCGCGCGTCGGGTCGCCTTCGACGGCGATCAGGTCGGCAAAAAATCCGGCTTTGACCTGGCCGATATGATTTTCCAGATGCAGCACGCGCGCGTTGATCGAAGTCGCCGAACGCAGCACATCCATCGGCTGCATGCCGAACTTAACCATCGCTTCCAGTTCGCGGGCGTTGTCGCCGTGCGCGAAGACACCAACGTCGCTGCCCGCTGCAATGGTCACGCCCGCCGCCAGCGCGGCTTTCATCATCGCGGGTTTGCGCGTTTGGTTGCCGACCGACAGCGTTGGGCAGAGTGCAACGCCCTTCTCTTTCATCAAACGAAAAACTTCCGGCGTGCCGTCGTCGCCGTGTTCTATGGTTTCGACTCCGGCCATTGTCGCGCGGCGCATGCCTTCAGCGGTAGAAGAGTGCGCTGCGACGGGGATGCCAGCGCTCTTGGCGATTTCAACGACCAGCTTCAATTCGTCGAGCGTGAAGGTTGGCGCAGCGCCCGCTTTGCCCCAGCGGTAATCGGCGTAGACCTTGATCCAATCCGCACCTTTGCCAATCTGTGAGCGGACAACGCGGGATAGCGAATCAATGCCGTCAGCTTCTTCCGCGCCTTGCGGCACGTTCCATTCGGTAGCGTAACCTTTCGGGCCATAACTGCCGCTGACGACAATTGCGCGCGTCGCCACCAGCATGCGCGGGCCAGGGATGATGCCTTGCTGCACGGCTTGCTTCAGTCCGACATCGGCATAATCCGCGCCTTCGGTTCCCAAATCACGAATCGTGGTGAAGCCTGCCAGCAAAGTGTCGCGCAGGTGATTGGTCGCTCGTGCCACGCGCAGGCTAAGGTGTTCGCGCGCCACTTGGTCGTTCCACGGCGTTTCGCTGTATGGATGCAGCAGGACGTGCGAATGCGCTTCGATCAATCCAGGCAGCAGCGTTGTTCCCGGCAAGTCAATGATGTTGGCATTGGCGGTAGCATTGATTTCTCCCGCCACTCCAACAGCTTCGATCTTTTCGCCGCGCACCAGCACCGCCCAGCCTTCGCGCAACTGCTCGCCATCGAAGACGCGCGCCGGTTTGAGCAGATACACCGTTGCCGGCACAGACTGATTTTGCGCTGCCGGGCGAGCGGCCAAGCCGCAAACGATGACAGCCATCAGACAAACGAAAGAGATCAGTTTGATTAGCATAGTGTCTGTTTCGCTCCGTACCGCCGAGTTTTGCAGTTTCTCTGACGGCTCGGCATAATCTCGCTAGTCAGCAACTAGAAGCTGGCAAAGGAGGCTCGATATGCAACTGGATATTTCCGAATTGACGCCGCAAGTGCAAACCCTGCTCAACAATCTTCAGCCGGGCGAAGAGATCATCGTCACTGCTGACGATAAACCGGCATTCAAACTTATTCCGCTCAACGGCCACAGCGGCGACGTCAGCGAGCAACCAGCCAAACGCAAACGCCGCCGCGCCGGTACAGCCAAAGGAAATTTCTGGATGTCGCCAGACTTCAATGAACCGCTGGAAGATTTCGCGGAGTACATGCCATGAAACTTTTGCTCGACACTCACGCCTTCATCTGGTTTGTCTAGGACTCTCCGAAACTTCCTCGGAAGACCAAAGAATTGTTGGAAGACGAACAAACCGAACTTCTGTTGAGCACGGCCAGCGTTTGGAAGATGGCAATCAAAGCTTCAATGGGCAAATTGACTTTGATGTCCAGAGCCGCTGACCTGGCGGCGAACCAGATGCAAAAGGATACCATTGATATTCTGCCGATCACGCTGCCTCACATTGACCTGGTTGAATCGTTGCCGTTTCATCACAAAGATCCATTCGATAGATTATTGATTGCTCAAACCGCCTTTGAGCACATTGACATTGTGAGCATTGACACTATGTTTGATCGTTATGGCATCAGGCTCGTCTGGCTGACGTAATCATTCCTTTGTAATCGCCTCATCCAAATTCAGCAGCACCCGCGACACAGCCGTCCACGCGGCCAGTTCATCCATCCGCACGCCCTTCGGCAGGACAAACGGTTTGTCAGGATCGTTCGTAGCCAGATTCCACGGATTCAATTCGCCTGCCGCGAAGCGTTCCAATTGGCGATTCTTCAATGCCAGCAACTCATTCAATTCAGCCGCCGTCGGTTTGCGCGACAGTACACGGCGGAAAGCAAAGGTCGCTTTGTCGGCATCGGTCGCGCCTCCCTCTTTCACGGCTTTGACAGCCAATGCCCGCGCTGCTTCCAGAAACAGGGTTTCGTTCAGCGTCGTCAACGCTTGCAACGGAGTGTTCGATTTGGCGCGGCGGATGCAGGAGATGTCCGAGTTCGGCGTATCGAAGGTTTGCAGCACGGGGAAGGGAACCGAACGGTAGCGAAATGTGTAGACCGCGCGGCGATAGCGGTTTTCGCCCTTCTCTTCAAACCAGGGTTTCGGGCCATAGCTTACCGGTGGTTGATACAGAAAATCCGGCGAAGGCGGATACACGCCTGGCCCGCCCATTTTTGGGTTCAGCAACCCACTTGCTGCCAGCGCGATGTCTTGCACGATTTCGCCTTCGACGCGGAAGCGCGCGCCGCGCGCCAGCAGCCGGTTATAAGGATCGCGCTGCAATAAGTCAGGCGTGACCTTCGACGATTGCCGATATGCTGCCGAATTGACGATCAACCGATGAATGTTCTTCAGGCTCCAGGAATTGGTGGTTGGTTGATGCTCCCCGTCTCGTCGCCCCGTCGCTTTGTTGGCACTGCCTTCCATCAATTCGACCGCCAGCCAATCCAGCAGTTCGGGGTGCGATGGCGCATCGGCCTGTTTGCCGAAGTCTTCTGACGTTGCCACCAAGCCGGTGCCGAAGTAGGTCTGCCAGATGCGATTAACCGCTGATCGTGCGGTGGTTGGGGCTTGACGGTCGGTCATCCACTTCGCGAATGACAGCCGGTTGGCTTGGGTGCCGTTGGTGGATGCTGGCAATGGATTCAAAAATGCAGGCACTCCCGGCTCAATTTGTTTGTCCGGCTTCAGAAAGTCGCCGCGCTTGAGCGTGAACGTTGGACGCATTTCGCCGCGTTCGTTGTAAACCAACTGCGACGAGCCTTCCGGGTGCAGCTTCCAAATTTCGGCGATGCGGTCGTTGTCGGCTTTCCATTCCGTCACGGTCGTGCGCCAGTAACCAAAGACGGTTTGTGTTTGTGATTCGCTGCGCTGGTCGCGGGGGATGGAAAGAAT
>JBDSAM010000529.1:0-5090 GCA_039922135.1 Blastocatellia bacterium | reverse complement strand
ACCGTTGGAGAAGATGACGGCGGCAGTGGTTGTGGCGGCTGTTCGACGGGCGTGCGGCGAATAACCGGCGGCACAGTGCGCGCTTGATCGTTCGCTCGCTGGGCATAGGTTGCCGGCCGTGCGGGTTCGTGTGCAATTTTGCCGTTTGTCGTTGATGGCGTGGGCGAAGGAACAGGACGTGGCGGACGCACTGTGGGAGCTTGAATATCAGCCGGAGCGTTAATGGGAAGAGTAATTGCCGCGGCGCTCTGTCCGGAGCGATTGCCCGCCTGGTTATCCGGTTGGCTATATGACGGGAAAAGCGCGCCTTCGTTCGAGCGCGGGCCGATGGGCGCGCCGATCACCGATGGCAATTCAAAGTGTCCGCCATTGTCATCCGTGCCCGGCTCATTTGTCCCCAGTGTACCATTTACCCCGTTCGGATGCGGCGCGTCAGGCGTGCCGGTTTCTGCTGCCAACGGGTCTCTGGGCGCATCATTATTCTGTTCGTTTTGTTGCTGGCGTTGGAGCGCCTCGAAAACTTTACTCATCCGGTCTTCAGTTTGTCTTCAATATCGTCAGCCTGCGGAGCCTGTGACGATTGTGAGGTGATGACTTTGAATTGCGCCGGTTCCTTCGGTCTCGGTCGCAGGTCCTGTTGTTGGCGGCGTTGATCTTTATGGGAACTGCGGCGAGCCGGTCTTTGGGCAAGCCCTGGGTCAACAGCATGTGGGGCGCGCAGGGAATCCAAGTCAGACAAATCTGCCAAATCTGCCAAATCTGATTGCAAGTTTGCTTCTTCTTCATATGTGATGGGCGGCATCACTGGCAATGGGGGCAGCGCTCCGGTCATCACGTCGCGCGGATCGTCTTCGATCATGGGCTCAAGCAGGTCCAGCGATTCGGCTACTTCAGAAATAGCATCAGCGCCAATCGTCCGCGCGTTTGTTGCGTAGCCATTCAACAGCGCGTTGTCGCAGATGTTGTTGACCAGGCGCGGAATGCCTTCCGATGCGCGAAAGATCAGTGCCACCGCATCCGCCGTGAACAGGTCCAGCCGCGTTGCCCCTGCTACTTTCAACCGCGTGCGAATGTAGCCCGAAACTTCGTCTGCCTTCAGCGGCTTGATTTCGCAGCGCAAGCTGATGCGCTGTTTCAACTGCCGCAGCGCCGGACTGTTAAGCACCGTGCGCAATTCCGGCTGGCCAGTCAGCACGATCTGCAATTGCTTTTCGGTGTAGGTTTCAAAGTTCAGCAGCAGCCGAATCTCTTCCAGCAATTCGCGCGACAATCCTTGCGCTTCGTCCACGATCAAGACCGTCCGCAATCCACGCGAATGGCGCATCATCAACAACCGCCCCAGCTTCTGCAACGCATCGGCCTTCGACGCGTGCGGCCCCAAACCAAAATCCGTCGCCAGATGCTGGTAAAGCTCCGCCACTTCCAAACCGGGATTGAAAATGTAAGAAGTCAGCACGCTGCGATCCAGCCGCGAAATCATCGCGCGCAGCATTGTAGTCTTGCCCGTCCCTACTTCGCCGGTCACGACAATCAAGCCTTTGCCGTGCTGAATGCCGTAATGCAGATTAGCCATCACTTCGCGATGACTCGCCGTGAAGTAGAGGAATCGCGGGTCGGGCGTCAGACTGAATGGCAGGTCACGGAGACCGTAAAATTGCAAGTACATATCGAACCCGTCAGGCAGCCAATCGCTCTTCTTCGAGCAGCTTCAGGCAAAGAGAATGCATTGTTGCCAACTCGTGACGAAACTCGCGGTGTGCTTCTTCAGTTGGAAGAGCTTCAAACAAATCCGGCAATTGCACCCCGTGGCTCATCACCTCGTCAGCGATCTTCCCGCCCATGAACTTTTGGACGAACAGGCAATTCTCGGCATTGAAAAAAAGCCGGACTGCATCAGTGGCGCTGATCAGGCCGTTTGACAGCGACTCAAGAACACCAAGACTAATCAAGGCAAAGAGATCTAACTGACGGTCTGGCGCTCTTCCAGTTTCAGAAAGCAAGTTTTTTAGTTGAATACTGCTATTCATAAAGGTTGATTCGGAAAGAATTTAACACCGGCTACTTGGCTCGACTCGTGCTCAAAATAATGTACCTCGCCCCCCTGCCACCTCAGATATGCAACCTTGCTTGATGACCTTCTGCCATTTTCCGGGAAGTAACTGCCGCAAGTAACAATGCACTGCCCGATTTCGCACCGGATACTTGATCGCGCCACCCTTCACCGGATGCCATTCAGCAGGCACAGAGCCAGACGAATGCACGTTGGGATACAGGTGCAGCGGCATTTTGTTAATAGCTTCCCGTCACCATATTCAACACATGCGAAAGTTTGATAGCCTGATAAAGCAGCAGCGCGGCCAGCGGAATCAGTACAACAGCGCCGAAGACTTTTGCCGCATTGAGCATTATTCGCCAGCGGCGTTCCTGTTCAGTGATGATCCTTGGCACGGCGACCAACAGCGGCAATCGAGTGTAATGCGAAACGTCTCGCGCATTGCGAATGGTCATCAGCGCGCGGGCTTCAAAGGCTGCCGCAGCGATCAGGCCGGTCAGCAGGCCAATGGCCAGCGCCATTGGATAAAGCATATTTCGTTTCGGCGAAACGGGCGCTTCGGGCAGGTTGGCGGGGTCGCTCATGCGGAAAGTCTCGCCGCTGAAGTCATTGATGACCTTGGCGCTGAACTTCGCGTTGTCACGCATCGCCAGCAAATCTTCGTACCGTTTGCGCAGCGTCGAGTAATCGCGTTCGATCTTGGTTGCCTCAGTCGCCAGTAGCGGCGAACTGCGCAGCCGGCTTTGCAACTCGGCGAACTGGCGGTTGGTCTGCTCCAACTCTCCTTCTTTGCGGGCTAGGTCGCGTTTGTCGGCGGCGATCTTGATCTCCAGGCCCTGGGCTTGCGGATTGACGGTGCGCGCGGCGCGTTTGGCCAGCCGTTCTTGCTCGGTCTTATTTTTCAGGTCATCCATTTCGCGGTTCAGCGATTCAATCTGCGCGCGCAATTTGAGAACTTCGGGATACTTTTCGGTGTAGACAGTCAGCAATTGTTTGAGCTGTGAATCAAGTTCGGCGCGCCTCGCCCGCAGTTGACCTTCGGTTTGCCCTGCGGCTAATGGGGCTTCCGGCTCAACGGTATCCTGCGTTTTCAGATTGCCCAGCACCTGTTCGCTCATTGCGATCTGGTTGCGTAGCGAGTCAATCGAAGTCTGTTGGGACTGGCGGATCAGGCTCAGAGAATTCATCTGGCCGAGCATGTTCTGCTCCTGCCCTTGCACGGCGTCGGGGTTTTTGATCAGAAAGCCGGCGCGCGAAGCTTCGATCTTTTCCAGTTCAGTTTTGACTTCGTTGATGCGGCCTTCCAGTTGGTCAATCGTGGTGTAGACCTGACGGCGCGTTTCGTCCGAATTGGCATCAATAAAGCGCGCGGCCAGTTCCGCCGTCACATCGCGTATAGTGCGCGGATCGGGGCCGCGGAACGAAATTTGAAAGCCATAGATTCCTGACGGCGCATTGTAGGGCTGGACGTAGATGTACCGGTTCATCTCATCAATGACCAGTTCAATCGGCGTGTTGTTCTTAATCATCTCCGGGTACAGGCCGTAGCGATTGATCAGCCGTTGCAGTTCGGTGCGGCTGGTGACCTGTTTCTGGATCGAGTTCAAGCGCGAGTTGAGATCAATCTGATTGACCGGCTGGACGTAGCTGGCCGAAACTTTCGGCGCGTCAACGATGATGGAGGTTTTGGATTCGTATACATTCGGCAGCTTGCTGACGGCGTACCCCAACGCACTGGCTACGATGAGACATGGGATCAAAACGAAATATCGTCGTCGCCATAACAGCTTCAGATATTCGGCGGGCGTTCTGATTCGGAAACTAGCCATCAGATTCTTGCTCGTGCTTTCTCGGTGAAATTGTAGAACTCGCGGAAATTGGGGATCTGGAACGGAGCCGGATTATAGCCGAGCGCATCGAGTAGCGTCGAGGCAAATTACCGCGAACAAATTCACCTCGGCCCACGGTTCCCACCTTGATCTTGATACCTTTGAACTGCCTGCTTGAGTCACTTCATTGTCTGACATAGCATACGCGGGCTTTCAACACATCATATCAATGCAACACTCCACAATACCTTTATGTTAAACGCGATCTCCGTTTCCCAAGTCAGCAAAAGCTATGGCGATTTCGCCGCCGTCAAAAATCTCTCTCTCGAAGTCAAAACAGGCAGCATCTTTGGTCTGTTGGGTCCAAATGGCGCAGGAAAATCCACGACGATTCGGATGATCGTCAACATCACGATGCCCGACACTGGGCAGATACGTCTGTTCGGCAAACCAATGAGCGCCGCCTTGCAAGAACACGTGGGCTATTTGCCCGAAGACCGCGGCCTGTATAAAAAAATGAAGATCGGTGATCAGCTTGTCTTCTTCGCCGAATTGAAAGGTATGCCGCGCGCCGAATCCGAACGGCAAATTGACCAGTGGCTGGAACGCATTGAAATGACCGCCTGGAAACAGAAGAAGTGGGAAGAACTGTCGAAAGGAATGCAGCAGAAAATTCAGTTTGTCTCAACCATCTTGCATTCGCCTGACCTGGTCATTTTGGATGAACCGTTTTCCGGCCTTGATCCGATCAGCGCCGCACTGCTCAAAGAGATTGTTCAAGAGCTTCGGCAGCAAAATAAAACAATCATCTTTTCAACCCATTTGATGGAACAGGCAGAAGAGTTATGTGACGAAATCTGTCTGATCAATCAAGGGCAAAAGATCTTGGGCGGCTCCGTGCGCGAAATAAAGCGCAGTTTCGGCTGGCGCTACATCGCAATTGATGGCGAAGGCTTTGACGCCGCGCTCAATTCGCACCCGGCGGTCAAACAAATTTCACGCCGCCGCGATCATACCGAAGTCACATTGCAAGACCACGACGATCCACAGGTTTTGCTTCAACACCTGCTCAACCAGGGCGCGCGCATCACCCGCTTCGAACTGGTCGCGCCGTCGTTGAACGAAATCTTTATCGAGAGCGTCAAGCAGACAAATGGGAATAACGCGAAATAAGTTCGTCGGCAAAAACAATCAAGCATAGACAGGAT
>JBDSAM010000528.1:0-4644 GCA_039922135.1 Blastocatellia bacterium | reverse complement strand
TACTTCGCCAATCCGTGGCAGCAATCGCCGCAGCAGTTCCTGCGCTTCAGATGGCGGCAGCGTGTCCAAACGGCGGGCGAACATTCCCGGCAATGCATCGGATGAAAGATGCTGGCGCGAAGTCACGACGATCAAACAGCCCTCAGGCAAGCTATTGGCTGGCGATACCAGCGGCGCGATCTGCGCCCCATTCACCGCATTGTCCAGCAGCAGCAATGTGCGTTTGCCATTGAGCACGGACGTGTAGAGTTTGCTCAACTCAGCTTCGCTTTCGGGCAAGCGCGCGGCGGGCAAATAGGCGCGAATAATGTGTGCTTGAATTTCTGCGACGGAGAGCGGCTGTGGGCTGGCGCCTTTCAGATCAACGAAGATTCGCGCATCCGGGTAATGCGGAGCGAGTTGGTGCGCAAGCTTCAAGGCCAGCGTCGTTTTGCCGACTCCGCCCGTCCCTTGCAGACTGAGAATCCTGTGTTCTGGGTTCGCGCGCGCAGCAACCAATTCTGCCAACTCAAACCCTCGTCCGGCAAACTCCGGCAGCAAGGGCGGAAGCTGCTCTATTGTTGTCGCGGAAGAGATTGGCGAGGCATTCATACTGACTGGCCCGCTGACTGGCTGAATGGCTGAGGTTTCAGCCGAATTGAGCCTTACAGTTGTAGCCTTCCCGCCATCCTGCTCGCCGTTTTGCCCGCTGTCTTGATTAATCGGTGGATTGTTTTCGTTTTCGCGCATCGTCAAGTCTTGCCAGGTCAAGTCTTGTTGAACTAATGAGGAGTAGCGGGGCGCGCAGATTGTAGCACTCTCTGCCACGCGCGCAATCGCTGGCGACACGGCTGGAACAGATGCGAACTGTTGAAAGCCCCACGCCACTTCCGGCTCCTGCATCAGTGATGCTTCTTCAAAAGCATCACGGGAAGCATCATTGAAAGCAGGCTGCTGCAATTCGTTGCCGATAATAGAATTGTCGCTCCAAGCTTCGGCTTCTTCTACCAGCCGTTTGGCCTGTGGATATGCCGATTTCGGCTTCCAGCGGAATGTGATCACCAGCATGACAACCGACACCACACAGGTCATGGCCGCAATTGGCATTAACTGCGACAACGGTCGGAGCCATTCTTCTTCCACCCCGGCAAATCCCATCACCGGCAATAACCAACGCGCGGCCATTAGCAACGCCGCAACCACCATCACCATCGCCAACAAAATCGTCGTCTGTTTTTTCATACTTGGCACCCTGCTCGCGATTTTAGGAAAAGCACGCCGGGCAAAGGGGCCGATTGGCGGCGCAAAACCACGAGCGCAAATTCATCGAAGTGAAGGATCCATCGCTGAGATCAATGGCTGACGCTCAGCGCCTTAATAAAAGGGGGGACGGAACGCGGGTGACGAACAACGGGCGGGATCGTCAGAAATGGGGTTCGGGTGGAATGAGTCGGAAAATGCAATAGATATCTGGCGGCCGACTTCTTCTACCAGCCGCCCGCATCCGTCACCAAATTAAAACACGCCTTCAAGCGTTTCTTTCATTAACTGGTCAACAACGGCGCGCAGGTCACCGGTCTCTTGATAAACCTTCAACTGGCGGTCTGCGCTGGTGCCGTTTTCAAGCATCGTATAGACGTAGCCGATTTCGTCGCGACTGCCAAGTTCATCCACCACGTCGTCCACGAATTCAAGCAGTTCGATGATCAGCGCGCGGGTTTCCACTTCCTGACGCTTGCCGAAGTCAATCAGCTTGCCGTCCAGGCCATAACGCGCAGCGCGCCATTTATTCTCTTCGATCAACGCGCGGCGGTAGAGCCGGAAACCCATATTCTGGCGATAAAGCTTGTAAAGCTTGGCAGTAATTGCCTGGAATAATGCGGCGATGGCGATGGTTTCTTCCACCTTGGTCGGAATGTCGCAGATGCGAAATTCCAGCGTCGGGTAGATGTGATGCGGACGCACATCCCACCAAATCTTTTTGCCGTTATCAATGCAGCCGGTCTTGATCAGCAAGTTGACGAAGTTATCGAACTCGCTGACCGAACTAAAATATTCGGGAATGCCTGTGCGCGGGAATTGTTTGAAAACCTCGTACCGGTAACTCTTCATGCCTGTGTTGCGCCCGATCCAGAAAGGCGAACTGGCGGTCAGCGCATAAACGTGCGGCAAAAAATAGCGGGCGGCATTCATTATGGCGATGGCGGCTTCGCGGTCAGCCACTCCAACATGAACATGCATGCCGAAGATCAGCAGCGCGCGCGCCGAATGCTGAAGCTCTTCGATCATTTGATAATAACGTTCGTTCTCGGTGATCTGCTGATCCGCCCAATGCGAGATGGGATGCGTTGAAGCGGCGACGATGGCCAGCCCTTTCTTATAGGCGAGTTCGGAGATCGCGCGGCGCAGCTTGATGACGTCGGCCTTGGCCTCTTTGACATTGCGGCAGATGCCCGTGCCAACTTCGATCATTGATTGGTGCATTTCGGGCTTGACCTGCTCGCCAAGCAGCAAACGGCCTTCATCCAGAATCTCGTTGACGCGCGATCGCAATTCCCGTGTTTGCGGGTCAATGATTTGAAACTCTTCTTCGATGCCGATGGTGAAGTCGTTGTCGAAAGGCATTCTGGCGTCTCCGCAGTTTGGGGTCGTTTCGGTTTTTTTTTGAGGTTTTCAGTTCAAAGCAGATGCGCCAAACAGATTTATGAATGCAGCTTTGAACCAGGTCAGGAGCGGTAAGGATCACTTCCGCGCTAAAGGCAGGCGGATGGTAAGGCTTTTGCCGGAACGTGGCAAGGAAAAATTAAACCCTGGTTCTACAGCGAATCAGCTTGATTTAAAGGTCAGCCGCCAGTTACCAGTGATGGCAAAGTCCCGGCGGCTGACCAAAGATGACATTCCTGATTCTCTACTTTGAGGTTTTCGAAGATTTCGTTCCCTTCGTGTTCTTCGTGGATTTGGATTCGCTGGCGGTCTTTTCGCTACCAGACTTTTCACTGCCAAATTTTTCAGTGGATGCCTTGCTCGCGCGCTTTGGCTTAATCGGCTCGGTGATCTGGTCAATGACTTCCGCTAGAACATCTGAGGCCTTCTGCGCCATCTGCTCGACGCCCGTAAAAATGTTTTGCGCAAGCTGGCCCGCGCCAGCGGCCGCATCCGACGTGGTAGTGCCGTTCAGCCACTTATACCAACGATGATAATGCGCGGTCGGCGCGCCGTTCTTTGCATAATCCACCAGCATATTAGCCACCGCGTCAGTCACCCAATTGAAGTATGGTTCGGTGACCGACCAAATATCGGCATCCGGCGCGGGGTTAGTGAAGTCAATCGCGTAGGGCACGCCGTCTTTGATCGCGAATTCGGTCGTGTTTAGATCGTAGCCGAGCGCCTCGTTGATAAGAATCGTGTCGCGCACTATGCGGTCTTCCAGTTCCTGGGGGAGCACCTGCTCGTCCTTTGGGACGTAGCGGCGATTCTTTGGATCGTAAGGCATCACCAGCACGTGTTTCCGGCCTACGCAGTAGCAGCGGACATATAGCTCAAAGTCAATGAACTCCTGCAAGGTCATGGCCAGCGTTCCGGTCTTGTCATAATCGCGCCATAACTCCTCCTTTGAATCCACCTTGTAAACATCACGCCAGCCGCCACCGTCGTGCGGTTTCAGAATGGCAGGCATGCCAATGTGTTCGATAATGCCGTCCCAATCCAGCGGAAACTCCAGGTTGCGCAAACTGGCATTCGTTACCCGTTCGATGTAGCCCTTCTGTGGCAACAGTATGGTCTTCGGCACGGCCAAGCCGAGTTTGGTCGCCAGCGAATAACCAAAAAACTTTTCATCAGCCGACCACCAAAACGGGTTATTGACGACCGTCGTGCCATTGAGCACAGCATTTTTCAGATACGAACGGTAGAATGGGATTTCATGGGAGATGCGGTCGAATATGACGCGATATTCAGTCGCCTCACCCATTTTGACGCCGCCTATCTTGATATATTCAGCCGTGACGCCCGCTTCCATACTGTTGATCTTTTCGATCAGGGCAGGCGGAAAGGTATTCTCCATGCCGACCAAAATTCCAATTTTCATGTTTGACTCCTTCTCGATATGGTTCTTAACGTTAGAGAGTGGTCACAAACACTGATACTGCTTGCATGCGTTTGAGCCGGTGAAATGAGGACAGAAATAAAAATGAAGATGATTGCGGGCTTGCCGTAATAGAATCGTTCTGTTGCATGCCCAAGCCTGCCAGATTCTGCCAGATTCTGCTAGATCTGCCAGATTCTGCTAGATCTGCCAGATTCTGAATGCCTTCTTTCAGCACCGCAGGGCTGGCGGTTGCCGCTCACGGTGAGTTATCATTCGGCAAAATTAAATCGCAGAGTGTAGGTTTCGCTTCAAGGGGTGTCAACTCAAATGGCCTTTAAGAATACTGTGTGGAAGTTACGTGGGAGAATTGTCGCGGGCGTGTCTGCGGCTCTCTGCCTCAGCTTGTTGTTCATCGCGATCGAACCGGTTCGCGCCGATAAGAATCCGAAGCCTGAAGACGTGGTCGAGCGGGCAATTGTGTTTTACGGCAGCCGCGCGGCGCTTTATACCGTTCAACGCAATGGAACGCTGCGCGCATTGATCCAGCTTTTCACGCCGGAAGGCAAACGCGAAGGCAA
>JBDSAM010000527.1:0-4701 GCA_039922135.1 Blastocatellia bacterium | reverse complement strand
CTTCAGCTTCACCAAATTTGGGACGGGCAAACAGTTCGTCCCAGGCACTACCAGTAAGCTGCAAGGGTTGGGACAATTGCCGCTGCGCCCCACCTACCTAAGCCCTGAACAGTTTCGCGGAGAAGAGGCCGATCTGCGATCGGACATTTACAGCATTGGCGCAATCGCGTATGAAATGTTGGGTGGTCAACCGCCGTTTATGGCTAAGCGCGTCGGCGAATTCGGCGTCAAACTGCTGAACGCCCGCCCACAATCTCTGCGCCAACTCAATCCCGACGTAAATATCGTCATCGAAGCCGAAATTCTGCGCGCCCTAGAAAAGGACTCCCTCAACCGCCAACAGCGCGCGCTGGAATTCAAACGCGAATTGCTAAACGGCGCGAATCTGAACTGACCCTCAACAAGTAGACCAAAACAAAAGGAGCCTGGATGTTGATTTTCACATCATCCTCCAGGCTCCTTTTGTTTATTCGTTCAATTCGCCAGCTATCAAATGCTATCGAATGCCGAACACTATGCGCACTTCGCCGGCGTTGGCGCGCGCGTTGTTGAGGCTGAAGCTTCTGGGGATTCCCAGAATGACATCAGCCGGTTCAGAAGCATTGATGTTTGCGACGGCGATCGAACCAAACCCTAAACTATCGCCAGAGCGAGCGCCCCACGCCGTCCAATCAGCCTGCTTCACCGCCAAGTCGTAAACACCTGTCAATCCGGTGCGCGCACCATAAATTGCATAGACCGCGCCAACCGGATCGCGCTTCTGATCCGCGTTGTCAGCACCAGGCGCGCCGATGAGCAGATCGGCAATGCCATCGCCATTGAAATCACCGATGGCCAATGACGTTCCCAAGGCATCTGGAATTATGTCTCCATTGGCGCTGCTGCCAAAGATGGTCAGGTCGGGCGGACGGCCTTGTAGGGTTGTGGTGCCATAGATCACGTACACATTGCCCGCGCCCTGGCGGGAATTACTCGGCCCGTCTCCGCCAATCGCCGCAAAAACCAGATCGGCCTTGCCATCACCGTTGAGGTCGCCCATCACCAAAGATATACCCATCAAATCGGCCTCTCTGCCGCCGAAGAGCATCAGCGACGAAGCCTGCGAAGTGTTTTTTTCTCCGCTGATGGTTGGCCCGCCCAGCCCCAGGAAGACTGCGCCGCTCGACTTAAAACCGTTGGCATTGGCCAAGGGCGCGCTGATGGCGAAATCGGCATATTCATCTCCGTTGAAGTTTCCGACCGCCACTTTGGTACCCGCCAATCCGCCGGTAAACGTGCCTGTCACCTTATAACTAGCCTTGGTTTTGGACAATTCAATGCCTTTGGACAGTTGTCCTGAGCCGAAGAAGAAGTAAGCGGCTCCGACATCAGATAGCGTGGCACTGGTGGAAGGCGCATCGTAGCCCGGCGCGCCTACAATTAGATCCGATGCCGGACCAGTTTTAGTGTGAATGAATCCAGCGGCGAGGCTGGTGCCGAACCAGGCGCTGCGCTGCTCGCCAGTGATTATTTGGCCGGCCAGCTTGCTGACCGACTCGCTGGCTCCCACAAGATTGCCCAGAAGAACATAGACCTTTCCGGCGTCTGCCAACTCGCTGCCATCGGCCATCGGAGCGCCAATGATCAAATCGTTTTTTCCATCGCCATTCAGATCGGCGATGGCCAAGCTTGCCCCGAAGCGGTCACCTGCCGCTTCGCCCAGAATTTCAACATCGGCTTTCTGTTGCGCCAGATCAATCGAACCATCCCAGCTTGCCCGTCCGAAGAAGACGTAAACTTTGCCGTTGTCGAACCCCGCCCCGTTCGCGCCCGGGGCACCCACAACAAGGTCAGGAATGCCATCGCCGTTCAGATCACTCGTCACCATGCTTGTTCCCAACAAGTCGCCGTCGTCGGACAACGACTGTGGCAGCCTGCCCGCAGCGCCCCAGATCGTCACCGAAGCGCTCTCTTTGGCCAGATCGTGCACCACGTCCAGAACTTTGATCTGCACCTGCTTCGTCTCAATGATTGGCACCGTCCCAGCGACGGTGGCTTTGAAGCTGACGTTGTAAACACCAGACTGAGTAAAGCCTGGCGTCCAGCGAAACTGCCCGCTGCTGGTGGAGTTATCGGGGAACGTCGCGCCCGGCGGCAAGCCTGTTGCCGTGATAGTTACGACGCCGGTTACATTTTGAATGACAGCAACGTCGAAGCTGATCGGCTGTCCTTCGCTGACAACTTGGGTATTAGGGACGGACAACAGCGAAACATCATTGACCGTGATGCGCACGTCTTTTGTGTCGCTCAGGGCTGGCGATCCACTGTCAGTCACTTTGAAGCTAAGCGTGAAGTTGCCAGATTGCGTGAGGCTAGGCGTCCAGCGGAATTGTGAACTAGTGGCCGTAACCGGCGTCAGACTGGCGCCTACAGGCAGAGGGCTGGTTGCCGAGATAGTCAATTTATCCGTTGTGTCGGGGTCAGTGGCAATCACGGCGAAGGAAAGCAATTGGCCTTTATTGATTGTTTGCGCCGCGGGTACGGTCAGAATCGGCGGATCATTGATCGCCCTTACGATAATGCTCACGATTGCCGGTTCGCTGTCGAAGGCGCCATTGTTCACAACAAACTGGAAGCGATCGGTGCCATTGTAATTCAGGCCCGGCTTATAAGTCAGGTTGGGAGCATTGCCGCTTAAAACACCGAAGCTAGGCAACGAGGTGATCTTGAAGGTTAGCCCTTTGCCGTTCGGATCACGCCCATCTAGGACGATGTTTGCCACAGCGTCTTCATCAACCCTTATCGTTTGAGCAGTAGCGATTGGTTTCCCGCTATCGCCGGTAACATAAAGCAGGACGTTCACCATCGCCCTAGCGCCCATGTTATCCTCTGCGGTAATCACGAGATTATATTCACCACCTTGATTAATGCTTGGCGCAAGGTTTAACGCATACTCCGTACTGCCGGATTGCGGTTTTGCGAGTGAAACAAAGCTCGCTCCTGAGACTTCAACCTTTGTCGCTGTCTGTCCCTGTTCAGGATCAGTGACAAGGAATCGAACGGTGAGTGTTTTACCTGCGGCTACCTCCAATTTGGGAGCGATCAGGATATTTGGCGGACGATTGATTTTAATAATCCTGATGTCCGGCGCTCTGGTGATTCCGCCGATGATGGCCGGAACAGGCTGGCTCAAGAAACGATCAACACGCGAACCACTGCTGCTTGAACTGACTTCAACAGTGATCAACTCTCTATCTTCCACCGTCACATATCGGAGAACGTAACTGCCGTCTCCGTCAGTCAGCGCCTCCTGGCCCCGGAAACGAGCACTCGCATTCGGCAACGGCTTGCCATCGCCATCCAACACGCGGCCTGTGATGGTGGTCGTATTGCGAATGGTTGAGGCAAAGTAGTAGCTGGTGATTTTGATCGCATTGGCTTCGGTTTCAATGCGCTGGCCATCGGCTGAGACGGTAACAACGGATTTCTCCTGAACGAACTTCGCTATGTCCTGATCATATCTGAAAAGCACCAGCGGCATGCCGGCCGGAAATCCATCCGTGTTGGGGAAGATAAGTTTTGCCCCCGGGTCCAGCTTCACGTTGAACGGCGTAATCTGCACAATGCTGTTACTGAAATAGCCATAAGGCAAAGGCACCGGCGTGCGACTGTTTTGCAACTGCGTCAGAACAAGCGTGGCGGTGTTTCCACCAGTGGGCGTAGTAACTACAGTCCCAGCAGGAATCTCAAGCTGGAAATCTCCGGTTTTGATCGTTATCGGAAGCGGAGTTGGCGGCAAAGTGGCTCCCTGTTTTTGTCCTCCATTGGTTCCGCCCGTTAGCGAAGAACCGCTGATCGTCCCGCTGCCCCCAGTGGATTGTTGTAATCCGATATTACCTGCCTGGTTATCGCGATTCCCTTGCGTAACTACGGTGACTGTTGTTTTGGGATAAGGAGGCTCAGTCTGAATTGCACCACCATCCACTTCGATGAAGAGCGCCTTTCCACCCGGCACATCAGGCGGCATGAAGTTGCCCAGGACGAAGGTGCCATCCTGGCCGGTCACGGATGTGATTAACGGTTCGCATTGAGCGTTTGGATCTTGGGGTTTCGGGTTACAAACTCTCACCGTCGCGCCACTCAACGGCACCCGCGCAGTGTTTTCGACGACGCCACTGATCGAAGTTCGAACCAGCAAATCCCCGGCGCTTTTACCTTCTCCCTGGTTGGTGCCAACGCTGACCGGACCCGTTTCAACGCCGTATGGGGCCATGACTTGAAGCTGCGTCGCAGTGGCTGAAGTTACTTGCGCGGAGCGTCCCGCAATCTTCACTTCGTTCTCTTCCTTAACGGATGAAAAGTTACTGCCGCTAACAGTAAATTCCTGGCCGGCCAAGGCCGTGCCGCTTGGATCATTTACGATTGGTGGTGAAGCGCCTGAAATCCCAATTCCAGCAATTTCGATGTCAACGACGTTTGAAGTGCCATAACCAAGGCCAACGACAGACACCTTGACAATGCCGCGCCCAACCAGCGTGCGTGGGATCGCCACGTTGATCTGCTCCAGACCGACGAACTGCGGCAGAACCGCGACATACTGTGGGACAATCTCAATGCTACCGACTAACACACGAATATTTTCATTCAGATTGCCATCACCATCATCGTCGGCAGCTTGACGTACACCTGACACAAACAACACTAGAAAGACTTGATCACTCT
>JBDSAM010000526.1:0-4425 GCA_039922135.1 Blastocatellia bacterium | reverse complement strand
TCGCTACCGCTCCCGGTTCCGTATCATCATAGAGTTCTCAGCCCGCCTGATTGCGCATAAAGTCAGCAATCTGCCCGAATGAATGCTTGAACTGCTGGCGCGTCAATGGATCAACGATAACTTCATCTAGCGCGCGATTCATGCACATCAGCCATTCGTCGCGTTCCGCTTCGGCGATAGCGAAAGGCAGGTGGCGAGCGCGCAGGCGCGGGTGGCCGTGACGCTCGATGTAAAGCGGCGGCCCGCCCATCCAACCCGATAGGAACATAAACAACTTTTCGCGCGAACCGGCCAAGTCCGCCGGATGAAGCGCGCGAATGCCGGCCGCTTCAGGCAGCGCATCCATCAGATCGTAGAAGCGATCCACCAGCCGCCGCACCGCCTGCTCGCCGCCAATAGTTTCATAAAATGATTCAGACATCTTCTTTAGGCTGGGGTTCAGGAATTGGGGTCCTGTTCGCGTTGCGTTTGTTGTCCCTGCTTCATCTCTTCTTTCACCTCAGTGGCGTCTTTATGCGCACCCTGTTCGGCAATCTCTTCGGCGCTCCAGCCTTCCTGCTTCACGTCAGGACTTACGGGCGCTTCAGAATTGGGATTGCCGTTTGGTTTCGCTTTCTCCGTCGGTTCGTCTTTTTTGTTGCTCATCTGGTTTCCTTCTTCGTATTCTTCCGGCGTTTTGCGAGAGGAAGGCTTGCGCAGATTTCCCTCTCAGTAATGCCACAAAAAATTTCAATCCAAATTTACCTGTACTGATAACCCAACTCTCATAAAGAAGCGAGCGAAGGGCTACGAGAAATGCTCACGATAAGGCGGCAAGAGCCTTAGTCGTTCGCCTCGCTTCTCCACAAGGTTTTCAGGAGCTCGTAGGGCAAGCTGTAAACATAAAGGAAGTCCGCCACGCGGGCTTCCTTCTACCAACCGGCCAACTCGCACTTTTAATCGGCTGTGCTGGAACAGTGGGATCGCAGGTAGGCGGAACTACCGTTTGGCAAGCCAGTTCTTTCTTGTCTTTTGTTTCAATTCTCGCAGCAGCGATTCGACCTGAGCGGCTTCCATCTCGCTCAAACTTTCATCGCCGAATCGGGTTCGCTGATAGAGCCGTGTGATTTCGCTCACCGGCGGCAGGGCCAATTGAATGGCGAACTCCTGCGGGGTTTGGTGGGGGTCGCGTTTGTGGCCGACGCGTTCCAGGCTGCGCAGCATCTCTTGATAAAACTTGACGGCAGATTCTGCCGGCTCTTGTTTCGCGCGCCGTCGCCAAGCGGGCCAGCGTTTACGCCAGAAAAAAGCCAGCGCGGCGATCACAGCCATTATTACGCTCAGCGTTATCGTCCGCATTGCCGGATGCCGCATAGCATTGCTTAATGGAGATTGATCTTTTTTGCCGTCCTCAGGCATCTTGCCCTTGGTGTCCTGGTCTGCGCCCAAACCGTCCAGCCATTGGGCTACGCCTGAAGTCCATTCAAACCAACGCATCGAAACGTCGCGCTGGTAAAACGACATCCAGCGCTGTACTGAGGCGGCGATGGACAGTTGGCGGTTCAGGTCGAAGCCGACTACATGTTCCAGCCAGAACATCTCCATCGCTTCGCTGTATTGCCGCATCCACGCCAGCATTCCATCGTCATAATTGCTCAGCCCGGCGGGCGGCGTTGGATCGAACGCCACCCAGCCCTTTTTGGGAAACCAGACTTCAACCCAAGAATGCGCATCCGATTGACGCACGGTGTAAACGTCGGCGGTTGCGTTGTATTCGCCGGTCTGAAACCCATTGACCAGTCGCGCTGGAATCTTTCGCGAACGCAGCATCAAGACCATCGCGGAGGCGAAGTATTCACAGTGGCCTTCGCGCGCGTTGAACAGGAAGTCGGCCACCGGGTCGCCTTCTGTCACCTGGTGCAGGTTCAGCGTGTAGCCATACCCATCGCGCAGGTGGCGTTCAATGCGGCGAGCAATTTCGATTTGCGTGGTTGCGCCCTGCGTCACTTCAGCGGCAAGTTGGTCTATGCGGCGGTCATGATCGGGCGGCAATTGCACATATCGCTGCTGATCTTTGCGCGCGGAGTCGCGGTAATTTTCCAGTGCCAGTTCTTCATCGGTTGTCAGGCTGGTATCGGAGTAGACCGTGTATTCGATTTTGTTGAAACGGTGCGGTTCCGTCCACAAACCATCGCCCGCGTCGCGCGACAACTCCGGCAGGCCGGTGACTAGCATCGGACGCGGGGCAACAAAGACCGTACGTATGTTGAGTGGTTCCAGGAAGAAATGCTGTTCGGTATAGGCGCGCGGCCACAGTTTGTCGTCCACGCGGAAGGCGTCGCCAACGGTTCTGACCGGGTAGGTTTCAGCGCCGGATTGAATCCAGCTTTGGCCGTCGTATTGATCCAGCGTCACGCCGCGCCAACGCAAAGCCTGCCGTTCAGCCTGAGTCCACTGCTCTCTCGCGAATTTGACGCGCACGCGCATGACGATTTGCGGATTCAGTTTGACCTGCGCCACTTCGCCCAACCGGACGGTATCTGAAAAGCCGGACAATGCTTCTGTTGACAGCAAGCCATTTCGCCCGAACCCGCGCGAGATTCTGGGCACGGCCAGAAACAGCGGAACGGTAATAACCAGAATCGAAATCAACGCAGATGCAGAGAAGCTGATCAGGTAGTGGCTGCCTGGCGCTCGGATATGCTGGCGCTGCTCTTTGGTTTCGCGCCAAAACTCAATCATTGGTATTGCAGTACGGGGAGCGTGAGCGACCTGGGTATTTCCGGAAGCATCTATTAATGGTGACTCAGGTCGCTCACGCTCTCCATACTGTATCTCAGCGGCAAAGTATTGTTGTGAACGATAAATCTCGAAACTGATGAAGGTCGAGAGCGCAGCGAAAAGATAGATGACCAGCAGCAGCAGAAAGTGCGTTCCCGCCATCAACCCGGCAGACATTAACACCACGCCGAACGAAACCAGATAAAGCCATAGCCAGTCGCGATTACCCTTAACGCGCAGCAGCTTCAACGAGGTGGCGAAGAGCACAAAATGAATGACAGCCACTACCGGAGTAGAGCGCAGCATCTGCCATTCGACCAGCGCCACGCCCGGATAGGCCAGAATCAGCAGATTTGCCCAGCGCCGCGACACGCTCCACCGCAATTGTTTTGTGTCAATCAACGCTCCAGCAGTTAGCGTGCCGGTTAACAGCAACAGCGAAAGCCAGTCCACCTGACGTGTCGCAGCCAGCATCCCGAAGCCGGATACCAGCAGCACGTAAGAAGAGACAATAAAGTAACGGTTGAAATTCATGTCAATTCTTCAAAGCTTATGACATGCACCCATCCGGTGCCTGATGACCCCAATGGCTGCGGCGACTTTCCCCCGTTTGGCGTAATCAGAATTTCCACGCCCGCCGCCCATTCATCGTTACGGGTCGCCATTTTATTCGGCTCATCGTTTCCATTTTCTACAGAGAAACGCTGAGGAGAAACTTGTGCCAGCCGGCGCAGCATATCAAAACGGTGTATCGGGCTTATGCCGAAGCCGGAATCTAAGCCAACTCGAGGTTGAGTTACCAATCGAACTTCGGCTCCCAAATCCAGGAAATGCGTGATCAGCCCTGCAGTAAAGGCGATGGCGCGTTCAAACATCTCGTTAAATGCGGGCGTGGCGGCGGCCTGCTCGTCCGTTTGCGAATCGAAGGTGATGGTCACGCGCCAATCGTCATCGCGCGTGAATTCGCGCACCATCAGCCGCGCGGTCTTGGCCGTCGCCTTCCAGTCAATGTGGTGATGGTGGTCGCTGGACAGGTATGGGCGGATGGCATACAGGTCGCTGCCGTTGCCCTTCGCGCAGCTTTCAATGCGGCCTTGGGCTACCGGCAGCAGACGCGTGAAGTCATCAAGTTGCCTCGGCTGCGGGTAGACAGCGATCTCAGCATTCCATTCCAGTAATCGGCGCTGTTCGACGAATCCGAACGGAAAGCCAGTGCTGATTACGAATCCCGAAACTGGGTAAATTCCGCGCCTTGTAAAATTGCGCTCGATTCGCATTCGCGCGTGGGCACGCGCCGGGACGATTGGAAAGTAACCGAGCGCCGCTGCCTTCTGGTCAGAGTTTTTTGATTCCTGGGTGGATGATGAAGCGGGAGCTGATGCCGGATGCAGTGCCGGAATGGGTAATTGACGATCTTCGACCAAATCCACCGAGAGCGAGAAAGAAGGCAGAAACCGGTTTTTGCTGTGGAGCATGATCTCGAACACGACAGCTTCATTCGCGAAGATGTGATCGGGATATATCACCGACGCGCTCAGTCGCTTCAGATTCAGGCGCGCGCCGATAATCGAAACGATCATTGTTGCCAGCAATACCGCCAGCACCAGATAAAGCAGATTATTCCCGCTGCTCAGGGCCAGAATCGTCACCATCAGAATCGCCGCG
>JBDSAM010000525.1:0-4403 GCA_039922135.1 Blastocatellia bacterium | reverse complement strand
TGGCGATTTCCTCGTGCTCGAAGCCCTCGACATCGTGCATCACAAAGACCGTGCGATACCCCCGCGGCAACTCCCTGATGGCTTTGTCCAGAGCAAGGCGGTCAACGTGGCGCGGACGTTCGGTGACAGATTGGAGGATGTCCTGCAAATCACCGATCTCGCCTTCTTCCGTCGTCTTTTCGTACTTCACGCCGCGTTTGCGGAAGTGCATCAGGACGTGATTGACCGTCATCCGGTGCAACCAGGTGGTAAAAGCGGATTCACCGCGAAAGCTGCCTATTTTTTTGAAGAGCTGAATGAAGACTTCCTGCGTCAGGTCTTCGGCCTCGGTCGCGTTGGCCAGCATGCGTAAGCACAAACTGTAAACGCGACGATGATGACGCTCATAGAGCGTCTCAAAGGCTTTGATATCTCCACGCGCGGACGCCTGAGCCAAATCGAAATCCGACTTGGCATTATTAATCCCATTCGCTGTCACGCTACTTATGTTGCCCCCGAAGCGGGTATCACGGACTTGATCAGGATTGGCGGCGCGGCGTTGCAAAAGTAAGTAAAGAACTCCGTCGCAGCTCGTCAGTCGGCGTCTGTGATGCCGCTCTTAAAAATGCGGTTGCTCTCTCCTGCGGTATTAATCTCGACCGGCACGGCGGTCTCGTGTGAGTTTCAAACGGCGGATTTTGGGTAGGTCAGTCCGCCATAAAGCGCGCCATCATAGCCTACGGGGCCTACCGCCGCAAAAAGCCGCAATCATTTGAATTGGCCTTAAATGACCAAAACCTCATCAAAACTTCGCGTTCGCAATTGACCACCCTGCATTGTAGAATGCGCGCTCGCTGCCAGCAGAGTTTGCCCTATTCAAAGTACCAGAGTTTCTATGCGGTTGCAGCAGCGTAGCGCTGCTATTAAACGGGCCCATCAATAACTCAAACTCATCTTCGGGAAATAGTTTTTATGCCACGCATCGGAATCGAATTGAATAATGTCTGCAACTTGGATTGCACGCACTGCTTTCGCAGCATCTATCGCGGCGACGCTGAAAACAACAAAGACCTCTTTTTGCAGCCCGAACTGCTGGAAAGAATCATCACCGAAGGTAAACCACTTGGTTACGACCATGTCGCCATTACGGGTGGCGAACCGCCAATGCATCCACGCTTTGGCGAATGCCTGGACATTATTGCCAGGCACGGCTTCACCTATCACTTCCTGACCAACGCGCGGAACTTTCAAAAAACGCTGAAGGCCATTAGCACGCCGCTTCGCAGGTCTAAGCTGGCCGGCATTTCCTTCAGCCTGGATGGCGCGACCGAGGCCACGCACGACAAAATTCGCGGCAAAGGCTCATACAAAGAAGTCGTCACTGCTGTCGCAATGTGCCAGGCCATCGGCATTGAATCATCGCTTATCACGACTATCAATAAAGCCAATCGCCACGAGATTGATCAATTCGCTTTGCTCGGCGCGCATCTGAAGGTCAAACGCCATATCTTCGGTCATCAGAATCCGACCGAACACAATATGGACGAAGACCTGATCCTGCCGCTGACTGAATGGCGCGCGGTTGAACGCGATGTGGCGCGCGTGATGAATGAATTCCGCCACCACATCTCGATGGCGGTTGGTTTTTACACGGACTATTACCTGCCACGTTGCGCGCCGCTCAGCCTGGAAGACCTGAACATTGACTACAAAGGCCGCCTGACGCTCTGCTGCCAGTTGTCGAACTACCGCGATGCGCAAGGTGATGGTGAAGACGTGGTGGGCGATTTGAAGAAGATCGGATTGCCTAATGCACTCGGTAATTTGATGGATTTAGTCAACAAAGTTCATAAAGAACGGCTGGCGATGGCCGCCGACCCTGTGCAAAAAGAGAAGCTCCATTACCCCTGTCTGGTCTGCGTGGATCGTTTCACCAAAACAAGCGAACAGCCGATGCTGATACAAGTCGGCGGCCTGAAAGCTTCTGTTGCCTAAAATTCCTGCCGTAAAAAAATTGCGGGCTGTGAAGTCGTCATCAACTTCGCAGCCCGCAATCTCATATCCCTGATTCAAATCTCCAACTACTTCGCAGTCACCGTAATCGGAATTTCAAAGAATTTCACGTCTGAGTTATTGGTTTCGATTTTGATCTTGCCAGTGTGCGTACCGACCGGAGGCTTCGCATTGAAGCCAACGCGCAGGATGACAGAGCGCCCGCTCGGCTCGTTCGATTCGACCTTGATCTTCACGAATGGCAAATCCGACGTCATCGAGGTAACTTGCAGCCCATCGCCGCGCCCCAAGCTGACCCACAGAAACTTGCTTAAAAAAGTCACGTCCGAATCCGGATCAGAGACCGAAACGTTTTCAAACACCATATGGGTGGGTGTTACAGAGACAGCCGGGTAAACAATCGCTTCGAGTTCGACCGTCAGTTCCGGCATCTCCTTGCTGTCGGTCAACAGCTTGACGAACTGCTTGTTGCTGCCAAGCGGCAGGTCGGGCCTGCTGACGAAGTTCAGCGAGTAGCGTTTGCCCTCTTCCAAGGTCTGCATCTCGATTTTGAATGCCTCGCCGCCGGGAATCATCTTGGTGACCTTGATCGATTGTTCGGTGTTGTTCGTGACAGCGACCAAACCATTCAGGCTCATTCCGCGCGGGACACGGGCGCTCCACTGATTCGACGGCCCGACGATGAACGGCCCGACAATCTTGCCCTTCGGCGTCATGTCGCTGAGCACGATCATGCTCATGGCCAATGTGAACTGCTCTTTTTGTGGATCGTTGGTATAAACCTCGGCGGTTTTCGTCACCGCACCTGTGTAGGCTTCCGTATGAACTGAGAGAGTAATTTTGCCCTCCTGACCAGGAGGGACGACTTTAGTAAAGTCGCTTGCGGTGCAGCCTCAAGTCGGCGCGACACGCTTGATCTCCAGATCGGTTTTGCCTTCGTTTTTGAAGACAAACGTGTAAGAAGGATTGGCGGTCTTCTTCACCTCGCCAAAATTATGCTCGGTCTCTTTGATCGTTAGCTTCGGCGTACCCGTGGTGGCCTGGGCGAAGCCAGAAACGGCAAGTGTAAGCAGAACTATGGCGAGGCCGAATATCATTTTAAGTTTCATTGCAGTTGAACTCCCAAGTAGAAAGTTGTTGGGGCTACGTTGGCGGGCGCGAGTGTAGCAGGGTGAATTCCCGTTGTCACCGCTGAAAGCTGCGGCTTCGATCAGGCGGCGGACAGAGTTCACAGATCAGCACCTCCAGTAGCAGGCGCGGCGTGGCCATTGAAGTTTTCAATGCCACATCAGTTGCCGCAATCCGCTGGATGCCTTTCAAAATGCGTTCGGTCTCTATTCGCCGGACTTTTTCGTTGAAACGTCCCACGCCGTATGGCGACATCCCGACGGCTTTGGCCACCTCGGCGTTGGAAGCGTTCTGCTTCATCAGTTCTTTCGCGCCAAGCATTTTGCGGTAATTGCTGGCAATCGCGCCCAGGATCATCAGGCTGAGCGATTGCGGTGATTCTGAAGCGTTATCGAAAATCCGATGCAGCAGATGCAAGGCTTTTTTCCGGTCACCGTCCACAACCGCGTCCGTCAATTCAAAGTTGGAATGTTCGCGCGAATGGCGAACCAGTTCATCAATTTCGTCCTGTGTGATGCGCCCTTTCGGGCCAACGTATGAAATCAGCTTATCCAGTTCACTGGCCAGCCGCATCATATCCACGCCGATTGTCCCAACCAGATAAGCCGCCGCCGATACGTCCATCAAACAGCCCGCGCGCGTGGCGTAATCGCGCGCCCAATTCGGCGCACCATCACGTTCATCCATCGCGTCGAAGCTGACCACCTGGCACGTTTTGCGCAGCATCGTCGAAATGTTGCGCCGGTTATCCAGTCCGTCACTGACAAAGACCAGCACCGACGTTTCGACCGGGGCGCGCAGATAGTTCTTCAACAACTCAAGTTCCTGGTCATCGCTGATCGCCTCAAAGCCCGTGACGACGACCATCCGCCGCGCCGAGATCATCGGGTACTGCCGCGCCATTGCCAGCGCTTCGCCCAGATCGCCTTGCGCGACTGAGATCGCAACATAATTAAAATCGCGCACCGCCGCATCCACTGCCGCATCGGCCAGTTTCTTCAACGTTTGATCGCGCAGATAGCGTTCCGTGCCTTCGAACAAATAGAGCGGCGCGATCTGCCCGCTTTGGAGTTTGCGGTGAAAGTCCGTTTGCGATTTCAGCGCATCTTGTGAGGCTTGGCGTTTCATCAGGTAAGTTCAAAAGCCTTCCAGAATCGTCGTCATCACGCTTTTGGCAAAGTCCCGCGCGATGCGGTCCACCGCCGGCCCCTCTTCGCTGAAGAAGGTCTTCGGATCGCCCGCGATTTCGTATTCGCCGCGAAAGACGAAACTTTGATTATCAA
>JBDSAM010000524.1:0-12153 GCA_039922135.1 Blastocatellia bacterium | reverse complement strand
ATGGGCGACGTGGTTCTGATTCGCAGCGGCAAGACAGAATGAACTACCGAATCACGCTGGCCTACGATGGAACCAACTATTCCGGCTGGCAACTCCAAGTTATTCAACCCACGCTTCAAGGCGCACTCGAAGCCGCGCTAAAACGATTGGAAGGCGCACCGGTGACGACCTTCGCCGCCGGGCGTACCGATCTGGGCGTTCACGCCGAAGGACAAGTCGTTTCATTTCGGTTGACCAAAGAGTGGAGTGATAAAGGGTTACAACGGGCGCTGAATGGCAATTTGCCCTTAGATATTCGCGTGACGGAAGCTTCAAGGGTGGCAGATAACTTCCATGCCCGGGCGAGCGCAAGAAGCAAGCTTTATCGCTATCGGATTTTCACCGGCGAAGTGATGAACCCGCTGTGGGCGCGATACGCCTGGCATTACCCATATCCGCTTGATATTGAAAAGCTTATTGAAGATTCACAGATCTTGGTCGGCATGAACAATTTCACGGCGTTCACTGTATCCGACTGCACGACAAGGACGCGCGTGCGGACAGTAACGGAGGTCAGCATCGAACGCGATGGCCAACTGCTGACGCTCTTCTTTGGCGGCGACGGGTTTCTGCGTTATCAGGTGCGGACGATGGTCGCTGCATTGGTAGAAGTGAATCGCGGACGGTCGCGCGCTGGTTCGATGGCTGAACTGATTGAGCGCCGCGACCGCAAGCTGATTGGATCATCGGCACCAGCGCTAGGGTTGACGCTGCTGAAAGTCGAGTATTAGTATGCGTCGCCGGTCGCTCGCGGTCACTCCATCATCACACGTCGAACCCGGAATCTCCTAAAAACAGCGAGAAGCTGTGACTGATGGCCTATAACTCCACGCCCGCAAATGCGAAAAGAGATGCTTCAAGACTTTACCGGAATAATTGAGCCAGGCTCGCGCGACGAGCAGTTGCTCGACCAAATTGATTTCACCCGTCTGCCGCGCCACATTGCAGTGATTATGGATGGCAATGGCCGGTGGGCCAAGCGCCGCTTCCTGCCACGCATCGCTGGACACCGCGCTGGCGTTGAAGCTGTGCGTTCAACGGTGGACACCTGCGCGCGATTGGGAATTGAGGCACTGACGCTTTACGCTTTTTCAGTCGAGAACTGGAAACGTCCACCGTTTGAGATCGAAGCGCTGATGACCTTCCTGAAAGAATACCTGCGCAAAGAGATCGAAAACATTCACCGCAATAACATCCGCTTTCAGACCATTGGCCGCACGAATGAACTGGACGAGACGGTTCAGTTCGAACTGCGGTCGGCGATTTGCAAGACGGCAAACAACACAGGCATGGTTCTGAATGTGGCGTTGAATTATGGCGGGCGGACCGAACTGGTGGACGCCTTCCGCAAGCTGATGGAAAAGTGCGAGCGCGAAGGGCGCGGGCCGGAATCAATCTGCGAAGCCGAAATCTCGCGGCAGCTTTATACGGCGGACCTGCCTGACCCTGATCTGCTTATCCGCTCAAGTGGTGAAATGCGCATTAGTAATTTTCTGTTGTGGCAGATCGCTTATGCTGAAATTTATGTGACGAATACGTTGTGGCCAGACTTCCGGCATCCTGATGTATTCGCCGCCATTGTGGATTACCAAAAACGTGAGCGCCGTTTCGGCGGCCTGATTGAGATGCCTGAAAGCGCCCGCCGCGCCGTCGTCAAGGCTTCCTGAAAAATTCCCCCTCATGGTACGTGTTCTAACTGCAATCGTATTTTTGCCAATTCTGTTCTCCGCCCTGTGGTTGGGAGCGCCAATTTGGTTTGTTGCCCTGGCCGGAGCAGGCATTTTGCTTGGGCTGTATGAGTATTACGCGCTAGCCAAACAAGGCGGACAATTTCAGGGAATGATCGCGGCGGTGGGTATCCTCGCCGCGTTTTACTTTGGGCGGCACGAACTGGTTGCGGCAGTAATCGCCGCACTGGTCATTTTTGAACTGCTGGTGCAGCTTTTTAGCAATGCAGATAAAGAAGACTTCAACCATGTGGTGCCGACAGCAGCAGTGAAGACATTCGGCGTTTTGTATGTCGCGCTGCTTGGCGGTTACATCATTGCGCTGACGGTGATTCAAAGCCCGATCCCGAAACTGCCTGCGAAACTGCTGACGTTGTTTTTTATGGTCGTGTTTGCCGGCGACACAGGAGCATATTTCACGGGTCGCAAGTGGGGTCGGCGAAAACTGGCGCCACGCGTCAGCCCGGGAAAAACGATTGAAGGATTATTTGGAGGGCTGGCCGGAAACGTGATCGCAGCATTGATCGCCCATTTCTGGTTCTTTCCCGAACTGAAGATTGAATATGCCATTCCGCTGGCGATTGTCATGGGCTTGTTGGGCGTGGTTGGCGACTTATGCGAATCCATGCTCAAACGCGGAGCGAAGGCAAAAGATGCGGGCAAACTGATTCCTGGTCATGGCGGTTTGCTAGATCGGCTTGATAGCATGCTTTTCAATGCACCGTTGCTCTATTACTTCTATGTGGTTTTTTTGAAGTAGTGGGATTTCATATGAAACAAATCGCAATCCTCGGCTCCACCGGTTCGATAGGCTGCAATACACTGCGTGTTATTGAGGAATTCAGTGGCGAGTTCAGAGTGGCCGCGCTTGGTGCGGGGGCAAATATAGAATTGCTGGCCGAACAGATTGAACAATTTCACCCACGGGTGGTTTCGGTAGGGACTGATGCGCACGCTGACCAGCTTCGTTATGAACTGAGGACACGCGATGTGTCCGTGTTGCCGAAGATTGGCACTGGCATAGAAGGATTGTGCGAAGTGGCAACGGTAGATGGGGCGGAGATCGTGATTGGCGCGGTAGTGGGCGCGCTTGGCTTGCTGCCGACGTATCGCGCGTTGGAACTTGGACGCCGGGTAGCACTGGCAAATAAAGAAACGTTGGTAATAGCGGGCGAATTGATGACGCAGGTAGCAGAGAAATCTGGCGCTGAGTTGTTGCCGGTGGATAGCGAACATAATGCGCTTCACCAATGTTTACGCGGTGAAAGGCGGCACGAAGTAAAACGCTTGATCTTGACCGCCTCCGGCGGGCCGTTTCGCAATGCGAGCAGGGAAGAGATTGAACAGGCGACTCCGGCTCAAGCATTGAAGCATCCAACCTGGCGAATGGGCGCGAAGATTACAATTGACTCAGCCACGTTGATGAACAAAGGTCTGGAAGTGATCGAAGCTCGTTGGCTGTTTGACTGTTGCGCTGACGAAATTGATATCGTTGTGCATCCGCAGTCAGTCGTTCATTCAATGATTGAGATGATTGACGGTTCCATCCTGGCGCAACTTGGCGTGACCGACATGCGCCACGCTATTCAATATGCCTTGACCTATCCCGATCGCCGTCCTTCACAATTGCCCGCGCTGGACTTAGCCACACTAAGCAAGCTGGAATTTTTTACCCCTGATACTGACAAGTTTCCGTGCATCAAATTGGCATATCGAGCGTTGCGAACTGGCGGAACAATGCCAGCCGTGTTGAATGCTGCCAATGAGGTCACGGTCGCTGCTTTTCTGGATGAGCGGATTAAATTTGGAGACATCTCACGTTTGATCGAGGCAGCTTGTAATGCTCACGAAGCCCAACCAGCATCAAGCCTTGATGCGGTGCTAAAAGCTGACGGGTGGGCGCGGAATTGGGTCGCCGCTCATCTCAGTGGAGAACGCGTGCTGAAGGTTCCTGCATCTTGAAAACTTTGTATAGAGGAATTGGGTCAATTAAAGACCGTAGGAATTGTGTCGCCGGAATATCATGTCTGTAAAAAAATCGAAAGGCTTAGTGACGCCTCACTCGTCACTAAGCCTTTATGCGAACTTCTTATCGGAAGGATCGGTGATCTGAAGTGGCGCTCTAAGTACCCTCACAATACTTTGGAGCTTAATGATCACCGCAATTGTTGGCGTACACGCCCTGCCTTATAAAAAGTTCCAACCGCTTCAAACTTTTTTCGAGAAAATTACAGCCCTATGAATTGATGATGCTTTATTGATCGAATTTGAGAGTCAGGAATTCATTCAACAACTTTTTTCTTCTGATTACGGAACATCGTGGAACTTTCCGATAGCAGGGGCGTTTACCAGCCCAAGAAAGATGATAAGGTGAGGATTGGATATAGTGAGGATATTCGATACTCAAAACCAGATCATCAGTAATATTCAGCAAGTGAGTTCGCATAAAGGCTCAAGGTGAGTGAGGCACCTTGAGCCTCTCTCCTTTTAGAGCCAATAAACCTCCCTTCGGAAGCTCCTGCCACCCCTTTTCACTTCAAGCGACTATTTTTCTATACCGATTCGGGTTTTCTGATTGGCTTTCATTTTTATTGGAATATAATTTGCCGCGTCAGTGTGCCTCCACGCTACTAAAATATTGCCCCTCAATGTTCCTTCTACTTCGACAGAAGAGGTTCCATGCTGCGAAGCCGGTTATTGACTGTGGCTCAGTCACTGCTTCTGGTGTTTCTGGCCGATACCCATAATGCCAAATGCGAAGTCGTTTCATCTTCAGCCCAACCAACAGGGCTTATCACTATGCGTCTTTCTCCCAAAGAGCTTGAAAAGTGGAAAGCCATCGAGCAAGTTGTTTTTGCAGAGGACGCGAAACATCAGCCACTCCATCCGACTTTGGTCGGTTTGTGGCAATGGGTGGAGACAAGCGGGCATGCTGTCTATGTCGAGTTTTCTCATTCAGAGAACGTCTCAACCTGCACGGCTGGGGATTTTACGATTGAGCAATTTGACCCGTTGGGCGAACAGCACGTTGCCGTCATTCGGCTCAATCTTGCGAATATCAACCAGGCTTACATTGGTCTAAATACCAAGCGGGCCGATGGCTTGGTTCCATTTTTAGGGTTAGATCGTGAAGGACGTTACGCTGAAGTACTCGGGCACGAGCTAGCTCACGCCATTCACATTCTAACTAATCTGGGGCGCACCCGGATGGTAGAAGAAGTGATTCAACAAACCAATCAAATGTTCTTATCGCACCACTATCGGTCGAAAGGTCTGGAGTTGGCGCTGGATTTGAAACGCCGTTTGTATAAACGTGATGCTTTTCTACGAGAGTTAGAGCATCAAGCTGAGGCAATGGAAAAGATCATTTGGGGAGAACTTAGGGCGCGCAAGCCGGAAAGAACGAAATTGTCAAATTAAGATATTCGCCCAACTAAACTTCACACCTCAAGCTGGCAGAAAATAGAAGGTCAAGCCAAGAATTGTGTAGACGGCCAGTAGCAGAACGCCTTCCATCCAATTCGACTCGCCATCTTGCGCGATCAAGGCGACGACCAGGACAGACACACCAATTGCTACCACTTCCAGCGGTGAGAAAAGTAAGTTCATCGGCCTGCCAAATGCATAACTGGCAAAGACCAGCATAGGTGCGACAAATAACGCGATCTGCATGCTAGATCCGATGGCGATGTTTAGTGCCAGATCCATCTTATTTTTCATAGCCACCAGCACCGCCGTGGAATGTTCTGCTGCATTGCCAATAATTGCCACCAGAATCACGCCAACGAAAATCTCCGTCAGGCCAAGCTTACGGGAAGCTTCTTCAACAGCTCCAACCAGAAACTCGCTCATTACCGCGACCAGCAGTGTTGCAACCAACAATATTCCAATTGATCTGCCCATGCTCCAACCGTGCGTGCCGATAGCTTCCTCTTCGTCTTTTTCATCCACGCCGCCGGTATACAGATGCGAATGAGTGCGCAACGTGAAGATCAGGCTGAGCACATAGGTAATGATCAGCACGATGGCGATCTCAATGCTCAGATCCTGCTCGCGCGATTTGTTGGAAACCAGCATGTGAAAAACCGCCGGCATCAACAGGGCGATTGCCGACAGTGCCAGCATTGTCGAGCCGAGCATCGCTGCCGTCTTGTTAAAGACCTGGCGTGGAAACTTCAGCCCGCCAACTACCACGCTCAGGCCGAGCACTAGCAGTATATTCCCAATGATCGAACCGGTAATCGAAGCCTTGACCACATCGAACAGCCCTTTGCGCAACGCCATCAGCGCAATAATCAATTCAGCCGCATTGCCAAACGTCGCATTCAACAAGCCGCCGATGCCTTGCCCAAGCTTCTCGGCCAAATGTTCCGTCGCTCGTCCCATCCAACCGGCCAGCGGCACAATTGCCAGCGCCGACGTGGCGAAGATGGCAATCGGATTAGCGTGGGTGAATTCCAGAAACACGGCAATGGGGACAAAGATTAAAAACCAACTGAGCAGATTTTCGGGCGCAAAAAGTTTTTTCAGCATAATCAGTAATGTATTGGAGCGATGGAATGCCAGGCGATTATAAGAACCAGACAGGAGTTAGTAAATCGTCTTGCTCACGCGCTTTGCCCTATCGTATTTGTTTGTTAAGCTCCCGCTGTTGGGACTTCCCAAAAACAATCGAATTCAATCATCCAAATATTGGAAGGAAAAACCATGCAGACCATATTCAGTAACCCCGCTCGATTCGGCAAATTCGCCTTGCTCGTGGCTGTGCTGATAGCCGCCGCTGGAAGCTTCAATGACGCCAACGCGCAAACGAAAAAGAGGACAATCAAGTCAGCGCCACGCAGAGTCGTCAGAATTCCGGTCGGCACTCAAATGAAGCTCAGGCTTGAAGACACAGTTGATACTAAAGAGTCGAGAGACGGCGACCGTTTCAAGGCAACCGTGATAACTCCAAGCAGGTATGCCGATGCGACCATCGAAGGCCATATCGCTAAAATTAACAAGTCTGGTAAGCTGAAAGGCAAGACTGAGTTAGCGCTCGCCTTCGACCGCATCATGTTGAGAAACGGCGAAACAATACCGATGGCAGCACAAGTCGTCAGAGTTTACGGCGAAAACTCAGTCAAAGAAGTTGATGAAGAGGGCAACGTCAGGAGCGGCAGCAGAGGCAAGACTACTGCCGTGCGTACAGGCGCTGGGGCTGCTGTTGGCGCGATAATCGGCGGAATTGCTGGCGGCGGCAAAGGCGCGGCTATTGGCGCGGCCATTGGCGCGGGAGCAGGCGCAGGCTCGACCTACATTCAAGGCAGTAACAAGATCAAACTGGAAAGTGGAACTGAAATCCTGATCCGCACGACTCGCTAGTCAATTGCGGGTTTCAGATTGCGGGTCGCAATTACAGCGGATCCGCAATCTGAAACGGCTATCCGAACTCCCCAGATGAACTCCGCCAATTTAGAACGCTATTCCCGCCAGATCCTCTTCTCCGGCATAGGCAAAGAAGGTCAGCAGCGGTTAGCCGAAAGCAACGCGGTTTTGATCGGCTGCGGCGCGCTCGGCGCGATGCACGCTGAGATGTTGGCGCGCGCTGGTGTGGGCCGCTTGCGGCTGATTGATCGCGATTTTATCGAAGCATCAAACTTGCATCGTCAGGTCATGTTTGAAGAACGCGACGTCGAAGACCGATTGCCCAAGGCCGTCGCCGCTGCCGCCCGAATCAGCCGGATCAATTCAGAGATTCAAGCCGAAGCGGTTGTCAAAGATGTCAATTATTCAAATATCGAAGAACTGATTCGCGATGCCGACATTGTGCTGGATGGCGCGGACAATTTTGAAGTCCGATATTTGCTGAACGATGCGGCAGTGAAGTTGGGTAAGCCATGGATTTATGGCGCGGCGGTCGGCGCTTACGGCGTGCAGATGACGATTATTCCGGATGGGCCAAACCGGACACCATGTTTGCGGTGCATCTTTCCGGAAATGCCACCGCCAGGCACGTCGCCAACCTGTGATACGGCGGGTGTGATTCTACCGATCATCGCCACCATCTCTGCTTATCAGGTCACCGAAGCGATCAAAATTCTGACTGGTCAATTCGACAAATTGCACAAGTCGCTACTGCAATTCGACCTGTGGCAGAACCAATTTACGCGGCTTACCTTGCGCGAGCGCGTCGCCAATTGCCCGACCTGCCAGCAGCGCAAGTTTGAATTCCTGACTGCGCGTAGTGGACAGCTTGTGACAACTCTTTGCGGGCGCGATGCCGTACAGATTACGCCCGCTACCCCTCATCAGATTGATTTCGCCGAACTAGCTGACCAACTGCGCGATGCTGGCGAAGTGAGCTACAGCCGCTACTTATTGAAATTGAAGACAGGTTCGCATGAGATCACTATCTTTGCCGATGCCCGCAGTGTCATTAAAGGGACGGACGACCCGAACGTCGCCCGATCGCTTTATGCGCGTTACATCGGCGCTTGAGACGCGTTCACAAACTTACACGAAAGTTTCACCCAGATGTCCAAAACAGAGATCATCGTCCCCGCCTCCACCTCAAATTTAGGCGCCAGCTTCGACACTTGTGGCTTGGCCCTGTCGCTCTATTTGCGCCTGGAAGTCGAACCGCTCGACAACCGATTTGAAATTATCCCGACTGGTGAAGGCGCGGAGAAAGTGCCGCTGGACGAATCGAACTTGATGCTACGGGCGGCGTTGTTTGCTGCCGAAGCGCGCCGCCAGCCGCTGACAGGCGCGCGCATACGCGTGGAAAGTCAGATTCCGCTGGCGCGTGGTCTGGGCAGCAGCAGCAGCGCGATCATTGCGGGCCTTTCGATTTACGAAGCCCTAACGGGCGACCGTTTGAGCGAATCGGATTTTTTTGATTTCGCGCTGCACTTCGAAGGACACGGCGACAATCTGGCGCCGAGCACGTTGGGCGGTCTGGTTGTGGCCGTTGTCAAAGAGCGAATTGATTATGCGGGCAACGAACGCCGGTCGCTGCTGACCGTCAAACGTCACTGGCCGGAAGAGGTCAAACTGATCATCTGCATCCCCGACTTTGAAATGGAGACGGCCAAGATGCGCGCTGTGCTGCCGCAGATGACCACGCGTCACGATGCTATTTACAATCTGCAACGCGCCGCTCTGTTGCAAGCCGCGCTGTCCGAAAAACGCTTCGATCTGATCAATGAAGCTTTGCGTGACCGGCTGCATCAACCTTATCGCGCCCCGCTAGCGCCGGGAATCCCCGAAGTACTGCACTTGAACGAAGAGACGCATAAATATCCCGGCCTGCTTGGCACGGCCATCAGCGGCGCAGGCTCGACGATGATCGCTTTCGCTACCGGCAACTGCGATGTAATTGCCGATGCGATGGTCGAGCGGCTAGGGTCGAAAGGCGTCAAGTCGCGGGCATTGGAAGTGAAGGTAGACAATCAGGGGCGACGAATGTCAAAAGCATAACGACAGCATAAAGACCATTAAGGAGGCAAACTTTTGATGAATCTTTTTGATCTTTCCGGACGAGTCGCAATCGTCACTGGCGGTAACGGCGGCATTGGGCTTGGAATGGCGCGCGGGCTGGCCGGCG
Source organism: Blastocatellia bacterium (assembly GCA_039922135.1). Taxonomy (GTDB): domain Bacteria; phylum Acidobacteriota; class Blastocatellia; order RBC074; family RBC074; genus RBC074. The sequence continues at coordinate 2,799 of JBDSAM010000524.1, read as the reverse complement.
CTGGTGCGGCGATTATGATTGCCGGGCGTAATCCATCAAAAAATGCGGCGGCGGTGGCGGAACTCGAAACGATGGGAGCCAAAGCGGCGGCAGTCGAAGTAGACGTAACAGGCGAAGCTTCCTGCCGTGCGATGATCACGGCGACGGTCGAACTGTTCGGGCGGGTGGACATTCTGGTCAACAACGCAGGCACCAGTATCCGCAAGCAGCCGCAGGAATACGAAATAGCAGAATGGCACACGGTGCTGCAAACCAATCTGACCAGCGCCTTCGTCTGCTCTCAGGCGGCTTATCCTGAAATGAAGCGCGCGGGCGGTGGAAAGATCATCAACATCGGTTCGATGATGTCAATTTTCGGCGCTTCGTTTGCGGTGCCCTACGCCGCCAGCAAGGGCGGCATCGTTCAAATGACCAAAGCGCTAGCCACGGCCTGGGCCAAAGAGAACATCCAGGTCAACGCCGTGCTGCCCGGCTGGATTGATACTGACTTGACCCGCCGCGCACGCGAACAAGTCACTGGCTTGCACGAACGCGTGCTTGAACGCACGCCGACTGGCCGCTGGGGCGTGCCGGAAGATTTGTCTGGCATTGCCGTATTTTTGTCCAGCCCCGCCTCGGATTTCATTACTGGGACAGCGATTCCGGTGGATGGCGGGTATTCTGTGCAGGGGTAGTTGTGGATTTTCGAGCCGGTATCCCTCGTAAATTGGGAGAACAAAAGATGTCAACTTCACTGCCTCTTTTTGAGGAAGCAAAAAGTCCGAGTCCCAAACCAGAAAAAGAGAAGAAGGCCAAAAAGACTTCTACGCTGAATGATCTGGATTTGGAAAGCTGGCGTGAGTACGAAGACATTCAAACTGATTCGCTGTGGTTGATTCCCGAACGAGATAGGTCAGGTACACATATGGCTGACTATCACGGGAATTTCGTGCCTCAAATCCCGTATCAAGCGATGCGCCGTTACAGCAAGCAGGGTGATGTAGTTCTTGACACATTTCTGGGGTCAGGTACGACATTGATTGAATGTCGTCGGCTTGGCCGTCACGGTATTGGGGTAGAGTTAAAACCAGAGTTGGCTAAGCAAGCCTCTGAACGAATCAATAACCAAGACAATCCTTACGATATCGCAACGAAGATTGTGACTGGCGACAGTGGCGACTTGGAACTGACGGCACCAAAGATTGAGCAGGCCTTAGAGGAAATAGGCAAGAAAAGCATTCAATTAGCAGTATTCCATCCCCCGTATCACTCAATCATCAAATTTTCTGAACGAGCGGAAGATCTTTCCAACTGTAAGAGCGTTGAAGACTTCATTCAAAAGTTTGGACAAGTGGTAGATGTCGCAGACCAATTCCTCGACAAAGGACGCTACTTGGCTCTTGTAATCGGCGATATGTACGCCGAGAGTGAATGGGTCCCGCTTGGCTTCTACTGTATGCAGGAAGTGATGAAACGAAATTACAGTTTGAAGAGCATCGTTGTGAAAGATATGCAGGGCAATCGCGCCAAACGCAATTTGGAAAACATCTGGCGTTATCGCGCGCTTGCAGGTGGCTTCTACATCTTCAAGCACGAGTACGTGATGTTTTTCCGAAAAGGTGGGAAGAATGGCAGAAAGTCCATTTAGCAAGAAAACGAAAATACATCAGACATTTATGTTGCTTGCTGACCGTGAATGGCATTGCGGCAAACACGAATTGCCGGGTACACAGCCTGCCAAAGCGATACAGATCATCAGGCAACACGGCTACGAGATTGAGAACAAAACGATTCCCTGCTCAACTTGCGGGGCCAAAATTGTACATCGGCGTTTGATCTCGACTGAACCTTCAAGCAAAACGATTGTTCGATCTGCGTTGCCTGATGCTCTGAAGAAAAGAGTGAAAGCGGTCTATAAAAATGTTGAAGCAGTGACGCAACGAATCCAACCTGATGACCTGGAAGTTGACCATCGCTTCCCACAAGTCAGATGGTCTAAACCGGAAGACCTCAATCCGCCTGGAATGTCTGATAATGAGATTGTGGCCAAATTCCAACTGCTTACTCGCCAGAACAATTTGTGGAAAAGTCGTTATTGTGAACGTTGCAGTAAAAGTGGTGTGCGAGGGACCTTCATTGGGATCAACTACTTTTACGAGGGCGGACCAAATTGGCCAAGCGATATTGCTGAAAATGATGAGCGCGGCTGTCAGGGCTGCTTCTGGTACAATCCAGCGAAGTGGCGTGAGAGTTTGAATCGCTTCATAGATCAGAAGCAAAAGAATCTGTTTTGAGATGGAGGAGACGCTTTATGAGCGAACAAGTCACGATCCAGGTTTCCGAACAAGTAATTTATCAGGTCGCACAAATTGCTGCCTACACTCAGAAAAGCAAAGAAGCGGTTCTCTCCGGTTTGATTGAGTCATCTCTTTCAGAATTGCCTGCGGAATTGTTGTCAGATGAACAGGTACTGGCTTTATCCGAGATGCAGATGGGTGAGGAGCAGGATGCGGAGCTGAGTGACTTGCTGGCGCGTCAACGCGAAGGCCAGCTTGATGCGAAAGGGCGACGCCAATTGAGTGAACTGATGCAGGTTTATGAAAGGGGACTCCTAAGAAAATCTCAGGCGCTGCGTGTCGCTGTGGAGCGAGGACTGCGGGAACCACTCCGGTTCTGATGAGCATTGAGAGATGAGTTCAGGCTACGTTTCAGAATCGGTTCGTCGTACCGAAAGACTTCGCCAGAGTAGCAGAGCCGAATGGGCCGTTCGCGCTTCAAAAAACGCGTCGCCACCGTGCGTGCAACCAGCGAAGTCAGTTC
>JBDSAM010000523.1:0-4907 GCA_039922135.1 Blastocatellia bacterium | reverse complement strand
CAAGTTCCGAACTTCAAAATATCCTTTGGCCATGGCGTGTTTGGGTTCGTGATAGCTGTGTTGCAGTTCACGTCCAACCATCAACTGCACCATGCGGTCGTGGGATAATTCGTCGCGCTCAATCGTGCCTGCGTTGCGCCCGTCGCGCAGCACCACGGCGCGGTCGGCAATCTCTGAGACTTCGCCCAGCCGGTGCGAGATATAAACAACGCTGACGCCTTGCGCGCGCAGCTCTCTGACGACGTCCAGCAAGCGCGCTGTTTCAGCCAGCGTCAGGCTGGATGTCGGCTCATCCATAATCAGTATGCGTGCGTTGAGCGACAGAGCCTTGGCAATTTCGACCATCTGTTGCTGCGCGATGGAAAGACGATTGAGCAGCATATCCGGCGCAACATCCAGGCCCAGCCGTTTTAGATGAACCAGCGCGTCTGCGTTCATCCGCTTGCGGTCAATAAGGCGAAATGGCTTCCAGACGCCTGTCTTCACCGGTTCGCGACCGAGAAAGACATTCGCCGCGACATCCAGATTATCCAGCACGTTCAGTTCCTGGTGGATGAACGCAATGCCTAGCCGAATTGAATCGTTGACAGAAGTGATTGCCACCGGCAGGCCATTGACTTCAACCCATCCGGCGTCAGGCTGGTAGACGCCGCCTAGAATTTTCATCAACGTAGATTTGCCCGCTCCGTTTTCGCCAAGTAGCGCCACTACCTCACCCAGGTTGACATGGAAATCAACCGCGTCCAGCGCTACGACGCCAGGAAAGCGCTTGCTGATGGCGTGCATCTTCAGAAGTGCGGATCGCGGATTGCGGATTGCGGATTCCATTGATTGAGGATTTGATTGATCGCAGAGTGCCTAGATCCGAACTACGGCCTCAAATGAGCTTCTTCAATCCGAAGTCCGCAGTCCGCAATCCGCAATCCGCAATCAAGTTATTTCCTGCCGCGTAAGCCGTTGAGCTTGGCGGTGAATTCTTCCACGTTGCCTTGCTTGATGATCAGCGTGGGAACGAAGGCTTGCTTGGATGCAGGAATGCTTGATTTGTCCCCATCCAGAATCTGCTTCATCATCTTGATTGCCTGATAGCCAAACTCATAGGGCTGTTGCACAACGGTTCCGGCGATCTGACCTGCTTTAACACCGGCCAGCGTCTGATCTTCTTCGTCAAAGCAAACGATCTTCATTTTGCCGATCTTGTTCGATTCTTTGATGGCGTTCAGGATGGCTGGACCGTTGTACGACCACAGGCCGACGAAGGCAGCAGCTTCAGGATATTTGACCAGAGCATCAGCGGCGTTAGCTTTGGCGCGCGCGTGATCGGCGTCGTCCGTGCGCGCATCAATGATCTCAATCTTGGTTCCCGCGATTTCGTCTTTAATGCCTTGCAGACGCTCTTTGGCATTCTGCGCGTCTAGTTTGCCGACAAAGATGACGATCTTGCCGCCATCAGGCAAAGCCTCTTTCAGCAATTGACCCGCCTGGCGGCCTGCGGCGACGTTGTCAGTACCGACATAGACGGCGCGCTGACTATTGGGCGCGTCGCTGTCCTGCGTGACGACCAGCGTTTGTTTCGCCGTTTGATTGATCAGATCGGTTTGATTGGCCGGGTCTACAGGTGAGATGGCAATTCCATCAATGCCTTTGGCCAGCAGGTCGTCAATGATGCGCTTCTGTTCGGCGGCGGTACCATCACCAGGAATCTTGAATTCGACAGTAACGTCGGCCAATTCTTCATCAGCTTTCTCAGTTCCCTTTCTAGCAATCGTCCAAAAATCCGATGCGTTGTTAGTAACAAAAGCCAGACGTTTGCCGCCGGGTTTCTGATTACACCCGGCGGGCGCGATAGTAGCAACGGCGAGTAAAAGCAGCAGGAACAACTTTGCGGTGCGGTTCATCAATTAGGTCTCCTCAAAACAGTTCGTAGTGCCGCCTTCAGGCGGAGGGGTCGTTTGCCAAATCCTTGCCGCTTGAAGGCGGTACTACGAACTATTCGTTGATGATAAAACTTACGAAGGTTGGGAAGCTCGCGCGACGTGGCGCGGTGCGGCGGGAAGATTACTCTTCATCATCGTCGTTGTCCAAGATTTGCGGCAACAGTTTCAACTCTTCCGCCGCATTGCGCGGCTCATTAATGGGGTAATCCTCTTTGATCCTACCGTCTTTGAAAACTACGACGCGGCCTGTGTATTCCGCGATGTCATGTTCGTGAGTAACCAGCACGATGGTAATGCCCTTATCGCGGTTTAGCCTCTGGAAGATGTCCATCACTTCAACCGACGTGCGCGAATCCAAATTGCCTGTCGGTTCATCGGCCAGAATCAGCGCTGGACGATTGACCAGGGATCGCGCGATGGCTACGCGCTGTTGTTGTCCCCCCGAAAGCTGATTGGGATGATTCTGTTCACGCCCTGCCAACCCGACGGCAGTCAGGGCATCCATCGCGCGCTTGTGCCGCTCTTCGGTCGGGATGTTGGCATAGAGCATCGGCAATTCAACATTCTCCATTGCCGATGTGCGCGACAACAGGTTGAAGCCCTGAAAGACGAAGCCTATTTTGCTATTGCGGATATCGGCGCGCTCATCTTTGGAAAGCTCCGAGACGTCCACCCCGTCCAAAAAGTATTTGCCGCGCGTCGGGCGATCCAGACTGCCAATGATGTTCATCATTGTGGATTTCCCAGATCCCGACGTGCCCATAATCGCGACAAATTCGCCATCATGGATATTCAGCGAGACGCCACGCAACGCATGCACTTCCACATCTCCCGTCTTGTATATCTTGTGGATGTGATCCAGTTCAATGATAGTGCGGGAATCTGCCGCGTTAGCCTGGGGCAGGCTCTGCTGGCCGCTCACTTCGGTCACCTGTGATTTAGCCTCCATTACCGATTGCATCGCTTCCTTTTGAAATTGAAATCAAACTACGCAGCATTTGGAAAAGCAGTCTCCACCAAAAGCGCGATGTTCGCAAAGTTGTTTGTGATTATTTTCGTTGTCTGGTTGGGCCGATACGTGCGAGCGGTCAGAATTAAGGTGAACTGACCGCTCGCATTTTGGATTCTCAGGATAAGGTTATGGCCTGCGTCCGCCGCCACCACCACCCGGGCCGCCGCCGCCAGGGCCACCCATGCCGCCGCCAAAGCCAGGCGGGCGCGTCGTCGTGGTTGTGGCGCTATTGCCCGAAACCTTTTGGCCGACAATGACCACATCCCCTTCTTGCAGGTTACCCTCGGCAGCTTCGGTTGCCGTGCCGTCAGTGATGCCCAGCTTAACCCTGCGCGGCTGCGGCTTCTTATCCGCGCCCAGCAGCCAGATTAAACGCCACTGGCCTTCCGCCGGAACACCCGATCCGCCGCGTCCGCCACCACCCGCATTGGCACCGCCGCCATTCCCACCCCCGCCAGAGGCGCGGCCACCGCCCGCATTCCCGCCGCTCTGGCCGCCGGATTGTGCGCCGCTACCCGCTGATGGCGCTGCCTGTTGCCCTTGGCCGGCTTGCCCAGCTTGGCCAGTCTGTTCTCCTTGCCCGCCTTGGCCGCCGCGTTGTGATCGCATGATTTCGCGAATCTTCTCAGGCGTCATGTCTTTAGGCGTGAAGCGCAACGCCGCATTAGGAACGCGCAACGCGCCTTTGCGCTCAGCCACGCCAAAAGTCAGATTGGCCGTCATGCCAGGCATTAATTTCAGATCGGGATTCTGTACATTGATCACGACGTTGTAGGTTACGACGTTTTGTACATTCTGCGGGCTAAGTCGAATCTCTTTGATTTGGCCGTCGAATCGGCGCCCCGTGAAAGCGTCTACCGTAAAGGTGACGGTGTTGTTTTGATTGATCGCGCCGATGTCGGCCTGATCAATGTTGGCAATAACCTGCATCTGCGTCAGGTCGTTGGCGATCGTAAATAATACCGGCGCTGACAAACTGGCCGCGACGGTTTGTCCAACGTCAACAGTGCGCGAAACAACCACGCCGCTAATCGGGGAAGTAATGGTCGTATGACTCAGATTGACTTCGGCCAACTTAACTGCCGCTTCAGTTTGCTTGACTTGCGCCTGCGCTTGTTTAACCTGCGCATCCGCTTGAGCAATACCCGAAGTCGCCGAAGACTGCTCGCTGGCACGTGCCTGATCGCCTTGCGCTGCGGCTTGGTTATAACGCGCTTCAGCCGACCTGACAGCAGTACGCGCAGATTCCAGATCACGCTCCGGCACCAGGCCGCTCTTCGCCAGGGCTTCCTGTCGTCTAAGCAAGCTTTGAGCATCATCAAGCTGCGCTTTTAGCGCGGCCACATTGGCGATCGCACCCGACACGCCAGCTCGTTGGTTTTGAACTGTGGATTTGGCGGCGAGTACTTTGGCCTGGGAGTCCGCCAGATTGGCGCGCGCCGACTCAAGATTGGCGCGCGCGGAAGCGACTTGCGCCTGCAGGATTGACGGGTCAAGCTGGGCGACGACCTGTCCCTTCTTCACATTCGTATTGAAGTCAGCATAGAGCGCCGAGATCGTGCCCGACACCTGGCTGCCTACCTGTACGGTGGTCACTGCCTGCAACGTTCCGGTCGCGGAAACAACGTTACGAATGTCACCACGTTCGACCTTGGCTGTTAGATACTCTTCAGCGCTGGCACTGCTATTTCGCAAGAAAAACCACCATCCCGCGAACCCTGCCGCCAGCAAAAACACAGCCAGCAAAATATAATTTCGGTTGAGCTTCAGTTTCATATTTTATTTTGTCTCCTATGACCTGATAGACAGAGATTATTTCAAACTGGTTACATCTCCCTGACAGAAAGAGATTAGGGTAACTTGCCCGCCTGACGTACATTGCGTCCTTCGCGCTCAGTCAGGGCATCGCCCAAATCTTCTCGAGCTTTCTCGACGAACGGCATGAATTCTTTGATTAC
>JBDSAM010000522.1:0-6744 GCA_039922135.1 Blastocatellia bacterium | reverse complement strand
GAAATCCGAGCGAAAGTAGTCCGCCCGATACAAACCCTGGAGACCTAAAAATGCCGATCACGATGCACGATCAGGATTCAACGCGCGACACATTGCTGGACGCATTTGGTTTCGCGCAGGCGCAAGTGAGCCTGCTGTTGGAAAAATACCCTGCCGATTATTACCCGATGTATACCGTTGCGGGTAAGTTCGGCCAGGATCGCAAACGCTGGACGCACTGGTGTGATGGATTCTATCCCGGCCTGATGTTCATCTTTGCCGAAGTCACGGGCGATGAAGACTGGCTGAAGAAAGCCATTTCGTATTCAACGCCGCTGGAAGCGCGCCAATATGATCGCTCGGTTCATGACTTGGGGTTTATTTTTAATTCGACATACCAGCGCTGGCTGGAACTGGGTGGCCCGGCGGAACGCATTCAGCCTGTGCTGGTGCAAGCGGGCAAGACGATGGCGATGCGGTTTATGGAGAAAGGGCAATACCTGCGGTCGTTCGTCGAACCGGCGTCGCTATTTATAGACATCATGATGAACGTCAGCACGATCTTCCACGCGGGGCTGGAAACAGGCGACATTCATCTGCTGGACATTGCGCATCGCCATTGCCTGACGACGCGGCGTACGCTGGTTCGTGGTGATGGTTCAACTTCACACGAAGCAATCTTCGACCTGAACAACGGCGAAGCCTTGCGCCAATCCACGCATCAGGGCTATCGGGGCGATTCGTGCTGGAGCCGCGGGCTGGCGTGGTCGCTGTATGGCTTCACTCGGTCATTCATTCAAAGCGGGCAGGTTGAGTTTCTGGAAACGGCGATGCTTAACGCCGACTACTATCTGGAAAATACGCCTGCGGATGGCGTCACGCCATGGGATTACGACGCGCCCGAAGACGGCCCGCTGGCCAAAACGCAGGTGGACACGTCGGCCTGTGCCATCGCAGCTTCCGGCTTGCTGGAATTAGCTGAAGTCTTACCTGACCGCACCAAGGCGCGTGCCTATCGCGACTTTGCGCTGACTTCGCTGGTGACGCTCTGCGATGAATACCTTGGCAATCTGACGCCGGGTTTTGAAGGCATACTGAACGGCGGCGTCTATCACATTCACAAAAACCTAGGCGTCCACGAAGCTGTCATGTTCGGCGAATACTTCTTTGTCGAAGCTTTGCAGAAGGCGCTGGACATCGTCGAAGACGAACCAATTCCGAAAGAGTTGACACCGTATCCTGAAGATTCGCGGCCCGCCAAATCGCGCGAGTGGCGGGACGGCCCGACCGAAGAAGATATGCCATCGCCTATCACTGGCGAGACAGACGGAGATACAGATAATGACTGACCGCCCGGTTTCATTGGTCACAGGCGCGGGGCGTGGCATTGGACGCGGCATCGCCATCGAACTGGCAAAGCTGGGCTACGCCGTGGTGATCAATTACGCGGGCAATGTCAGCGCGGCAGAAGAGTGTTTGCAGCTTGCGCGCGTAGCGGGCGGTGATGGCATTACTGTGCGAGCTGATGTTTCGATTGCCGATGACCGCGCGCAATTAGTGCAAGAAGTGATGAACGCATATGGCCGCATTGATCTGCTGGTTAATAACGCCGGAGTTGCGCCGAATGTGCGGGCGGATTTGCTGGAAGCGGGTGAAGAATCTTTCGATCGGTTGATCAATATCAATCTGAAAGGCCCGTACTTTCTGACGCAAGCAATTGCTCAGCAGATGATCGGGCAAGTGCAAAGCGGGAAGGTGAATCCTTTTGGCCCGCCGCGCATCGTCACGATCACATCGGTCTCAGCTTTTACGGCGTCGGTCAATCGCGGCGATTACTGCGTGGCCAAAGCGGGCCTGGCAATGATGACGAAACTGTTTGCCGCACGGCTGGCTGAATTCGGAATTAACGTTTATGAAGTGCGTCCTGGCGTCATCGCCACCGATATGACAGGCGGCGTCAAAGAGAAGTACGACAAGCTGATTGAAGAGGGCGCGTGGCCGATCCGGCGCTGGGGCTATCCGGAAGATGTTGGCCGCGCCGTGGCCGCCATCGCGCGCGGCGACCTGCCGTATTCCACCGGCGAAGTCATTAACGTGGACGGTGGCTTCCACCTGCGAACACTCTAAGCTTTGGAGTGGGACGTCAACGCCCATCGCACTCCCAACGTGATTGCATAAAATGTTCACTCTCGTTGCATCTATCCTTGCCTTCGGGCCATCGGCCTCCTCTCCTCCCATTCTTTCGCCGTATGAAATCCTGAAGCTGGTTGGGTTCGCCACCGGCGCTGCGCTGCATCTGTATTTATGCTGGATGATCCTGCGGCGCTACGGCATCAAACAGGTAGAACATTCATTGTTAGGTCTTGGGCTGAGCATTGGCCTGTGGCACTTCGGAAATTTCGCCGGAACGATTTACGACATGCTAGATGTCAATCGTGGCGAATGGTGGTTACGGCTGTCTGATTCGATTGCCTACGTCGCGCTGGCCCTTCTGCCGCCAACATTGGCGCACGCGCACATTCGCATCTGGGGTTGGTATGACGAACGCGCGCCGCGCAAGCTTTTCAAACCGATCATCGCGCTCGGGTATGTGCCGCTGGTTTCGTTGCCGTGGGTGGTTGTGAAGTTGTGGAGCGGCCAATACGAACCGCCGATGCAGAAGCTGTCGCTGCTGCTGCTGCCATTCATTTTGTGGATTGTGGCGATCTTCGGTGAATGTGCGCTGATTGATTGGCGGTTGTCACGGCAGTGGCAAACGGATCGCGAGCGCAGATTCTTCGAAGTTTTTGGCGCGACGCTCATTAGCATTGGGATCCTGTTTCTGGTGACTTATGTCTTCGGCGCGAAAGACTGGCGCGGCGTTGGCGCATACTTTGATCTGATCGCCAAGCTTTCCTCGCTGGCGCCGACGGCGATCGTGGCCTACTACATCTACCGCTACCGCTATCTGGAACTGATCATTCGTCAGAGCTTTGTTTACGCCGTGTTGGCCGTCGTCGTGATGATGGTTTATCTGTACGGCATCCGGCGGCTGAGCATCTGGCTGAATGGCCGGTATGAGCTGCGCGCCGACGTAATCGAAGCGCTGCTGATCTTGCTGGTGCTGTTTTTGTCCGCGCCGCTACGCCGCGTGGTCGAACGCTATTTGCAAAAGCTCTTTGCCAGCGAAGTGGGCCTGTACCGCGATCTGGTGGCGCAGGTTGGAGAGGAAGCCTCAAATTATGGTGAGCTGTCGCACTTCGTCGAATTCGCCGAAAGACGGTTGCGCAACGCCCTGGAATTGGGAGAAGTCCATATCATACCTGCGAACGGGCCGGCGAGTGGCGCTGCTGACGTTTACGCTGAAGCCTGCCACCTAGCCGAAACCGGGCGGTTGACCGAAATTGAAGACACGCCTTTGCTGGAACGCTTGGGCGTGCTGGCCTGTTACGTGCTCTGGCGCGAAGGTCGCGTCGTCGGCCTGTTGACCGTCAGCGGCAACCCGCAATCGCTGACTTCAGAAAAACGCGAAGTGCTGACCGTGCTGGCCGGCCACCTTGCCGTCGCTATTGAAAATTGCCAGTTGCTGGAAGAGAAGGTGAAGCTGGAACGCGAACTGGCCGAACGCGAACGGATGGCTTCGTTGGGCCAGATGGCCGCCACCATTGCTCACGAAGTCAAAAACCCGCTGAGTGCGATCAAGTCCATCACACAAGTCATGCGAGAAGATGAAGCCGTCAGCCGCGAATACGGACGCGATCTGGATTTGATTACGGGCGAAGTTGATCGCCTGAACCGCAGCGTTTCGCAACTGCTCAGTTTTTCGCGGCCCTCTGCGGTCGCCGCCTCGCCCGCCCGTCTGAGCGAGATCGTTTCTGTTATCCTTTTCCTGACGCGCGCTGAAGCCGAACAGCGAGTGGTGAAAGTCATAACCCATCTGCAAACCGACCCCATGTTCGATGGTGACAAGGCGGCGGCGCTCAAAGAGGTTCTTTTGAATCTGACGCTCAATGCCCTACAGGCAATCTCACTGGAAGGCGAAGTCAGGCTTGAAAGTTCCTTAACTGACGACGGCAATTTACAGATTAGCATTGCCGATACAGGCGTAGGGATTCCGGCAGAAACGCTGGAAAAAGTATTCGAGCCGTTTTTTACGACGAAGCAGCGCGGTACTGGATTAGGGTTGGCGATTGTCGCGCGGCGAGTTCGTGATCTAAATGGCCGCATCCAAATTGCCCGCCCTGTGTCTGATAGCCATGGCACAACGTTTGTTTTAGCCTTGCCGTTGTAAATATCTCCGGAGCGAGGGCGTTTATGTCTGAAGCAAAAATTCTGATCGTTGATGATGAAGAAGCGGCGCGTTACGGCATGGCGCGCGCGCTGAAGAGCTATTCCGTTTCTGAAGCTGGCAGCGTGGACGAGGCGCGAAAGGCCTTTAATATTGCGCGTCCTGACCTGATGCTGCTGGACATCAACCTGCCGGGCACGAACGGACTCGATTACCTGCGCGAACTATCGGCCAGCGAAAACGCCCCGCCGGTGGTGATGATCACCGCGCACGGTTCAGAGCGCACTGCTGTCGAAGCCATCAAAGCAGGTGCATATGATTACCTGGCCAAACCATTCGAAGTGGATGAACTGCGGCTGGTGGTCAAAAACGCGCTGGAAGCGCAGGGATTGCGGCGCGAGAACGAAAAGCTGAAGGCTGAACTGAAGGCTGCGCGCGGCGTTGGTGATTTGCTGGGTGCCAGCGACCAGATGCGCCGAATCTACGATCTGATTCATAAAGTCGCGGCGACCGACGTGACCGTTTTGATTCACGGCGAATCGGGAACAGGCAAAGAGCTGGTCGCCCGCGCCATTCACGAAGAATCCGCCCAGCGTCAGGGCAGTGGGCGCAACGGCCAGTTCATCGCCATGAACTGCGCCGCATTGCCTTCAGAATTGATCGAATCGGAACTCTTCGGCCACGAAAAAGGCGCCTTCACCGGCGCTGCCGGTCAGCGCAAAGGCAAGTTTGAGCAGGCCCATGGCGGCACGATCTTTCTGGACGAAATCGGCGATATGAGCCTGAACACGCAGGCCAAGCTGTTGCGTGTGCTGGAAGAGCGCAAAGTCGAACGGCTGGGCAGTTCGCATTCGATTCCGGTGGATGTGCGTGTGGTCAGCGCGACCAATCGCGACTTAAGCAAAGCCGTTGCTGAAGAGAAGTTTCGCGCCGATCTGTATTACCGTTTGCGCGTTGTGCAGATGGACTTGCCCGCATTGCGCGACCGCCGCGAAGACGTGCCGATGCTGGCTGAAAGCTTCCTGCAAACCTATGCCAAACGTTACGGCCTGAAATGCACTGAGATCAGCGCCGACGCAATTAAGCGGTTGGCTGCTTACGACTGGCCCGGTAACGTGCGTGAACTGCGCAACGCCATCGAACGCAGCGTCGTTCTGGCCGATGGCAAATCTCTTACGCCTGCTGACCTGCCCGAAGAAATCAAATCCGCCAAATCCGCACAGCCTAAATCCGCCGTCAGTTTTCAACGTGAAACCCAGATGGCCGCTGACGAATCTTCCGCGCTTCAGATTCCTTTCCTTGATGACTTCCGCGAAGCCCGCCGCGAATTCGAGCGCGCTTACATTGAACGCTGCCTCGTTGAAACAGGCGGCAACGTCACCCGCGCCGCTGAAAAAGTCGGCATGCACCGCCAAAGCCTGCAACAGAAGCTGAAAGATCTGGGCCTGACCCGCCGCTACGTGCTGAACGACGAGGCGCAAGATTCTGATGACGAGTGATAGCTTGGCCTGACACCCCGGGCGCGCAGGCTGCCTCGCCTGCGGTTTCCACCTTCCATTCTTTCCTTTTTAACTCTCCTGTTTATAAGGCTCGCAGGCGAGGGTGCCTTGCGTACCCAGCCGTGGCATCGCCCTTGCCAAATCAGCTTCTGCAACCGTTGAGGACTTTGAATCTTGCGCTGATGCTGCTGCCGCCCGGTTAATCGTATGGCTGCTGCGGCGCGTAGTGGCTCGGCGCAAGGCTTTTTTTGTTGCGGCAATTCCGCCCGCAAAACTCTTGATGAATCGGAGGCTTTATGAACAGGCGTTTTATTGCAATCGGTCTATGTCTGGCAATGGTCTTTTCCGCATTGCCCGCGATGGGGCAGACGACAGCGCCCGCGAATCAATCGTGGGATGTGTTGCGCCAGCTTCCCGGCGTTCAAACGCTGCAAGTGGAAAGGCGGGACGGAAAGAAGAGCAACGGCCAAATTGTCAGTTGTTCAGACACCGAATTAGTGATCGAGCGCAAAGGCAAACTCGAAACTTTCAATCGTAATGACGTGAAGAAGGTCTGGACAGTTGCGCCTGCCAACCGGACGCAAAAGGCCATCTTCGGCGGCATCGGCCTGCTGGGAGGCGTTATGGCTGGGGCGGCAATCGCCGTTTCGCTCGGCTTCAAACAGTGCGGCGGCAGTTGCGTGGATGAAGGCGCGGGTGCCTTGGCCGCAGTGATTGGGCTGCCTGCCGCAGGAGTAATTGGCGGGCGGGCGCTGGCAAGGGGCAAACGCACGCTTATCTATTCCGCACCATGACGAAAACTGCAACCTTTGAACTTCTTCGAATCATTGTGATTGGTCTTTTTGCTGGGGCCCTAATTGGCGCTGTGGCGGGGCAATGGATGTTTGAGGCAGCTTGGAATTTGGTCCAAACAACCCCTGATGCGATTCAAGGGGACAAGGACGGCTATCTTTGCTCAGCAGGTAAATTGCCAGTCCTGCTAGGCGTATATGGCGGGGC
>JBDSAM010000521.1:0-6781 GCA_039922135.1 Blastocatellia bacterium | reverse complement strand
TTTATGCGTTCGTGGCGTTCGACGATTATCGCCGGCATTGCCATTCCAACCTCTGTAATCTCCACCTTCGGGATGATGCGGGCGCTGGGCTTTACGCTGAACAGCGTGACGATGCTGGCGCTGGTGCTGATGGTCGGCGTGGTGATTGACGACGCGATTGTGGTGCTCGAAAACATCTTCCGCTTTATTGAAGAAAAGAAGATGCCACCAATGCAAGCAGCCAAAGAGGCAACGCAAGAGATCGGCTTGGCCGTCCTGGCGACCACATTTTCGCTGGTCGTTATCTTCCTGCCGGTCTCGTTTATGTCTTCGATTTCGGGGCGATTCTTGTATCAGTTCGGCATTACGGCGACGGTGGCGATTATGGTCAGTCTGCTGGTCTCGTTCACGCTGACGCCGATGATGAGCGCGCGGCTGCTGGCTGGCGACGCTGCCCGCGCCGCTGAGATGCACCACGACGAGGCCGCGTCGCGCAAAGGGTTTTACGGTCGCTTGGATTACGCTTACACGTGGATGCTGGGTCTGGTGATGCGTCACCGTGTGATCGTCGCCGTGCTGGCGGTGGCAGTGATGTTGTCGTCCGTGCCGCTGTACGGCATGGTTCGGCAAGACTTCATTCCCAGCAACGTGGACGAGGCGCAGTTCGACGTGATGTTGAACGGCCCGGAAGGCACAAGCCTGAGCGCGATGGAAGAGGCGTTGAAGGCTGCTGAAGACGAAGTGAAACAACTGCCGGAAGTCCGGCTAATCCTGGGTACGGCGGGCAGCTTCTTTTCCGGCTCGGTCAATTCGGCCAACATCTTCGTCCGCATTCCGCCGCACGAAGAGCGAACGATCAACGCCGCCAAGTTCTGGGAAGGGCTGAAGCGCGGCGAGCCGCTGGCCGTCTTTCGCGGCAATTACAGCGCGCGTGACGTGCAGCAGAAGATTCGCCAGCGCCTGCGCAAGTTCACGCATCTGCGCCCTGCGGTGCGCAACCCTCAAACGATCAACCTGGGCGCTGGCAGTGGGTTCAGCGACATTGATTTTGCATTGCGCGGCCCAGACCTGCTGCTGCTTGTCAAATACGCCAACCAACTGCGCGAACGCGCTCCGCAACTCGGACTAGTGGACGCAGACGTGACTCTGAAACTGGACAAGCCGGAACTGCGCGTCGAAATTGACCGCGCCCGCGCCGCCGACCTCGGCGTAGATTCGACCGACATCGCCAACGCGCTGCGGTTGATGGTGGGTGGCGATGATCGTGTCTCGCGCTTCCACGACGATTCGACGAATGAAGATTACGACGTGGAGTTGCGCCTGAAACGCGACGACCGCAGGGACGAAGAGGCGATCTCGCAACTCTTCATACCATCCACCAAAATCGGGCTGGTGCGATTGGACAGCATCGTCAACCTGAAAGAATCGAACTCCTCGTCGCGTGTTGATCGTCTGGATCGCCAGCGCCAGGTCAGTTTGCGAGCCTCAGTCGCGCCGGGTTTTGCGCTGGCCGACCGTATCGCGGTGCTGCGCGACGAAGCCGCCAAGCTGAACATGCCGGTGGGGTATACGACGACAATTTCCGGGCGCGGACGCGAACTGGAACGTACGTTCACGGAGTTTATCATCGCGTTCCTGCTCTCGATTGCGTTTATGTACATGATTCTGGCTTCGCAGTTCGAAAGCACTGTTCACCCGGTGACAATCCTGCTCAGTCTGCCGTTGTCTGTGCCATTCGCGCTGCTGTCGCTGTGGGCGCTGAACGACACGCTAAATCTTTATTCGGCGCTGGGCATCCTGGTGCTGTTCGGCGTGGTCAAGAAGAATTCGATTTTGCAGATTGACCACATGAACGGCCTGCGTGCAAAAGGCCTGTCGCGTTACGACGCCATCATTCAGGCCAACCGCGACCGCCTGCGCCCGATTCTGATGACGACGCTGGCATTGGTTGCCGGTATGTTGCCGCTGGCGGTGGGCACTGGGCCGGGGGCGGAAGAGCGGCGTTCCATCGCTATCGTAGTCATCGGCGGGCAGAGCTTATCGCTGCTGTTGACGCTGCTCGTGACGCCGGTGGCATACTCGATCTTCGATGATCTGGGCGCGTGGCTGAGCCGTCGCTTTACATCACGGGCCGCGCCGAAAGAAAAAACCGTGCCGTCCGCAGTCCCGGATCAGACCCCCGCTTCTGCCGAAATCGCGCGAGTTGCGCATTCAGAAGCAGGAGACTAACCAGGCGGTGTTCGCCACGGAAGGCGCCACAAAAAGCGCAAAAGGCACAAAGCTGAACATCTGTTCCCTTTGTGCCTTTTGCGCTTATTCCCTTTTGCGCTTTCTGAAAGATCTGCTTACTTCTTTTTACGAGAGGGGAATGGGACGGTGCGGCGTTCAATCTGGCCGCGTTTGCGCCCCATCTCAATGCGATAATCCGCGCCTTTAAGGGTGACGGTCTTGCACATCTCGAACAGGCGCGAACGCAGCCGCACGCCAACGCGATCGGTCAATGATTCTTCGTTGGGATTGCCGGGTTCGTCCAGGTAGTTTGAGGTGAAGATCGTCACCTTACGTTCGTTGTAGCGGTTATTGATGATCTGCGTCATCGTATCGCGCACCCAGTCGGTGGGTTTTGTAGCGCCCAGTTCGTCCAGCACCAGTACCTCGACTTCATAAACCGGCGACAGCACTCCTAATTCGGTCGTGTTGGTGCTGGAATTATAGCTGTTCTGAATCTCCTTCAGCAGATCGCGGAAGTCATAAAACAGACAGGGAATGCCCTTTTCGATCAGCGCCTTGAGAGTAGAGACCGCCAGATGAGTCTTCCCCACGCCGCACGGTCCCATCAATAGCAAGCCCATTTCCAGAATTGGGTATTCGCGCACGATGCATTGGCAATCGTTGACCGCCGATCTTTTCAGCATTCCGGCTTCGTCCGTTTCGGGAACGCTGAAGTTATGGAAGGAGCATTCCTCGTATCGTCGTGGCAGACGAGCTTTTTCAATCAGTTGCTGATAACGGCCTTTCTGGCGGCAGCGGCAAAGCCGCGCGCCTTCGCCGAGTATTAGTTCCCATCCCGTGCCGCTGCAAAATTCGCAAACGTCCTGCTGAAGCTTCCGCAAATCCAAAGCCATTTTTATCCTGCCGAAAACCGTGATTGTATTTGATTGAGTTGATAGTCGCTGCCAAAAGAGTGGCGGATTATATGGATGGGCTGGGTGTGTTTCAAGATGCTGAACTTGAGAAAAACGCTTTTTGTTGCAGGCAAGGAAGATAGATTTTTGAGTTTGCTCTGGCGGCTTCACAAATGCGCATCCAATCCTGGAAATTTCAACTCCCTACTTTTGCCTTTTGATTTTCAGGCTGTACAATCCGGCTGGTTGATGCGTTCGCGGCAACACTCTTCAGAATCAAATTGACGGGAAAAACTTATGTTGAAGCAATCTTCGAAATTACTCCAGGCCCTGTTGACCGTAGTTTTTGCCGGTGTCTTTTGCCTTTCGGCGATCGCGCAAAGCCAGGCGCAACCGGCGCAATCTTCCACGCAAATGAAGAAGAGCGTCGCAAGCATTACTTGCGACGGCGCGCTGGATATTGTTCCGGCCAAAGCGATGAGCTTTGTTCGCAAACGACGGCCGAATAAGCCCAATAGGAATGATGGCAAGCAGCAAAATCCGCCTGCTGATTCCAAGCCGCAACCGAAGCCGCCCAGCAATTCAAAGTCTGGCCAATAGCATGATCGTAACGAAGAATCCCAGCGAAAGGTGACCGGTGGCTCTGCATCACATTGTCATCTTAAGCTTTCCGGTCCGGCCCACCCCGGCTCATTATGAAATCAAAGACAAGTCCACTATCGAAACCCGGCAGCATTCGTCTGCTTGAAGTCGCGTTTCTGGCACTGCCGCTGCTGGCGCTAATTCCCAATTTTTTCATCATCCCGGATCTGACCTTTCCCGGACTGGCAACACAAGAGGCCGTCTTTACTCTTGCGGCCTCAATCTTTGCGGCGCTTGGGTTGATAGAGCTTGTCCGCGCTAAGGGGCGCGTGCTTCAGCTCCCGCGCGAACGTGTGCTGCTGATCGTCTTGTTGATGGTTTTTATTCTGTGGCAGGTCATCTCATTGGCATGGTCGCCGTCGCCATATGACGGCGTGCGGGTTTCGATCATCTGGTTTGGCTTCGCGATCTTCTTTCTGGCCGGGTTGACAAGCATGCGCCAGCGGATGGCCCTGGCGTTGCACTCTGTGTTGACGTTGGTTTGCGGGGTTCTGGCGATTTCGTTGCTGGTGGAGCGCGCGCAGTACGGCGACAACATGCTCGGAATCTTTTTCAACCACGGCATCTCGTCGGAGATTCTGGTGACGCTGTTGCCGCTGCAACTGCTGAATTATCTGTGCAATCAGAAAGGCTGGCAGGCGATGGTTTCGCTGGCCGTTTCAGGCTTGAGCCTGCTGGCGCTAATGACTGCGATGCGGCGCGGGGCGGTGCTAGCCGTGGTCTTCATTTTAATCGCGGTCAGCGTGGCCTTTGCGACGAAGCAGATCAAACTGGCCAGCAATCCAAGATTGCTGATTGTGGTTGCCATTTTGATTGTAGGTGCCTGCTTTGTCGGTGTGCGCTATCGCGAAGCCATCATTTACCGGATCGAAGGCGCGACAAAATTGGAATCTGCGGAAGGCGGACTGACCACGCGCCTGCGCACCTGGATTACGGCCTGGGAGATGGGCAAGCGCAATGCGCTCATCGGTGTTGGCAACGGTGGTTACCCCAGCCTGTATGGCGAATACCGCCGCTTCTTTGTCTCCAATCCTAAGTACGCCAGCGTCGCCGCCGTCGCAGGCCCCGAAGACAACGACGAGATTCGCAGCCCGCTGGTGCATAACGAATACCTGCAACTGTTCGTCGAACTTGGCGTGGTTGGCGTGCTGCTGTTCGCCGCATTCTGGTTGGTAGTCATCCGGCGATTGTGGAAGGGAAGAAAGACTGGCGAGGCCGATTCGTATTGGGTGTGGGGCGCGCTGTTGGGATTGATCGCCCTCGGCATCAGTTCGGCGTTCAGTTCATTTTCGCTGCGCTTCACTCCCGGCGCTTTTATCGTCGCCTGCGTGCTGGCCATCGGCTTTGCCTTTGCGAAGCCTGAAGCCAAATCTGAAAATGAGTTGTCAGTGCCCAAATCTGCCGCAATTGCCGCGGTGGTCATCGGCTTGATTCTTTGCCTGGTGTTTACCGCGCGCACTTATAACGTCTACGCCAGCCAGGGGCTGCAAGGCCGCGCCACATTGCGTAGCGAACAACTCGACTTTAATTATTACCCTGACCGTCCGGCAGACAACGCCCGGCTGGAACGCCGTTACAAACAGGTGCTGGAACTGGATTCAGAGAACGCGGGGGCGCATCTGGGCTATGGCCTGTTGCTTTATCAAATGGGCCGCCCGGCTGAAGCCATTCCGCATCTGGAGTATGCCTGGAAGCACGCCTACAACCGCCCGTTTGGCTACGTCGCGCTGGCGTTTGCTTGTGAAGCGACTGGAGACGTTCCACGCGCCACGCAACTGCTGGCGGATTGCGTGGCCTCGTTCCCTCAATCGGCCTTCACGCGTGCGGCCTATGCCGAGATGCTCCGCAAGCAAGGCAAAATTGACCAAGCGCGCGAGCAACAGCATTGGCTGTATAGCCGGGACCGCCAAGGAGCTGAAAGCTGGGAGAATGCCCTGCGGCTGAAACCCGAAGACGCCATCAACGAAGCCAAACGCCGCAGCCTGATTGCCCCCAACGAACTGTTCCCTCAGTTGGCGATGAAGCTGGTCTTCTGGCGGGCGTTTCATTACTTGAAGTAAACGGTACGGGGAGCGTGAGCGACCTGCTCCTCCCGCTGATATAGTTGATGAGACGGCAGGTCGCTCACGCTCCCCGTACTGCCTCACCTCATTACCACAGGTACCGTCCGGCTTCGATCATTGCGTCGGCGATACGCGCGCGCGCGGCGATGGCGTTAATCGGGCGTTGCACGGATAGCCGCTTGAACGCGTCGCGCAGCCCTTTCGGTTCATTCAAACCAGCGGCCAGATTGCTGGCGGCGACGGCAACGCGGCTGGCGGCATCGTTGGCGTAGGCGCGCGTGATTTCAATCGCCAACGCCGTCAGGCTGTGATGTTCTGTGCCTTTGGCAGCAATCAGTTTTTCCGTGCGCAGCAATGCGCTTTCAATCGCATAGGCTTCAATAACAATATCAGCGGCCAGCGCGACGACCTCCTGCTCTTCGCTGAACTTGTCGCCGTAAGTTTTGGCAATTGCGGCCAGCGCCAATTGCGCCATCTCTTTCGCGCTGCGCATTGCCAAGCGAGGATAAAGTATACCTTCGCCGCTTGGGTCGTTCATTGTGCGGTCCAGAATGTCGCTGATCTCTTCGTCAAGGTTGGGCAATCGGTCTCTGGCTGCGCCCTTCAGCAGGCGGGTGGGAATGATCATCCGGTTGATTTCGTTCGTGCCCTCATAGATGCGCGTGATGCGGGCATCGCGGTAGGCGCGTTCCGCCGGGTAATCTTTTGAATAACCATAGCCGCCATAGACCTGCAGCGTCTCATCGGTTGCAAATGCCAGCGCCTCGCTCGACCAGACCTTGATGATTGAACATTCGACGGCGTACTGTTCGATGGCCTTCAGCGCCTGCATCGGATCAGCGGCGTCAACCGTTTCCAGCGCGCGGTCAATTGCGCCCAGCGTGCGCCAGACCAGCGCATCGCCGACGTAACAGCGAATCGCCATCTCAGCCAGCTTGCGTTTGATCAGGCCGAACGAAGCGATAGCGCGAT
>JBDSAM010000520.1:0-7545 GCA_039922135.1 Blastocatellia bacterium | reverse complement strand
GAACACTTCCGGCAAAAGGTGCGCAGCCATTTGGGCGGACGCGCCAAGGCAATGGTGGTGACGATGTCGCGGCTGCACGCCGTGCGCTACATGCAGGCCTTCGAGCGCTACATCGCGGAAAACAAATACACCGACATCCGCCCGCTGTTGGCTTTCAGTGGCACGGTCAAAGACACTGACACGGGACTGGAATACACCGAACCCGGCATGAACACGGATTGCGTCAGCGGCAAACCGATCAGCGAAAAACAATTGCCGGAACGATTCGCTTCGCCGGATTACCAGGTGCTGCTGGTGGCGAACAAATACCAGACCGGGTTCGATCAGCCGCTGCTGTGCGCAATGTATGTGGACAAACGGCTGGACGGCGTGCCTGTTTATTACAAGGACGGTAAGGAAGAAGAGTTTTTCATCCGCGCGGGAGCGTCAACCGCCGCTCTCCCACCAAGCGAAATGAGCGTCTACATCAAAAAAGATTTAGTTGATGGCAGTTCCTTAGGCCTACCACCTTAATCCCACCGGAACCGCTGTTCCCGCCACGGATCACCAAGCATGTTATAGCCGCCGTCTTCCCAATAACCGGCGCGATCTTCGCGGACGAACTCGATGCCGCGAATCCATTTGGCGCTTTTCCAGGCGTAAAGCTGTGGCACCAGCGCCCGCACCGGCCCACCGTGTTCCAGCGAAATCTCTTTGCCATCGTGCGTGTCGGCCAGCAGCGCGTCTTCGGCCAGGAAGAATTCAACCGGCAGATTGGTCGTCCACGCGTTGTCGAATGCGTGCAGCACAACGAACTTGGCTTCGTCGTGGACGCCAAACATTTTGGCCAGTTCGCGCGTGGCTACGCCTTCCCACAAATTGCCCAGCCGCGACCACTTCGTCACGCAATGGAAATCCGAAAAGACTTTGACGCGCGGCAGATGTTTGAACTCTTCCAGACTGAGCGAGCCAACCGTATCCACTGCTCCGAAGATTTCCAATCGCCATTTGGCCAGATCAATTTTCGGCGCGCCGGAAGCATCCAGCACCGGCCAGCGCCGCGTGCGCGATTGGCCAGGCGGAATGCGATCCGCGCGACGCGTGTCCGGGCTGATAATGATCTCTTCAGGCAGTTCATCCGGTCGTGGTGGTTCGCCCGCTTGGTACTTTTCGTCGTTGAACGGATTGTTGAACAAGTTCACGGAATGTTCCCTCCATAAACATTTCAGCACGCCAGGGGAAAAAGCTACTGTTCGCTTTCCTACACTGGCGTGCTGAAACTTGCGGTCAAACTGGCTTAGCCGTTGTTCTTCTGAAACTCGCCCATAAATTCGACCAGCCTCTCGACGCCCGCTTTCGGGAAGGCGTTGTAGATCGAAGCACGCAAGCCCCCGACAGAGCGATGGCCTTTCAGCCCGTCCAAGCCCGCTGCGGTGGCTTCCTTGACGAACTTCTTTTCCTGCTCTTCGCTGGGCAAACGGAAGGTGACGTTCATCAGGCTGCGGCAGTCAGCTTCGGCGTGGCCGCGATAGTAACCGTCCGACGCGTCAATCGCCTTATAAAG
The DNA here is from genome assembly GCA_039922135.1 of Blastocatellia bacterium. Classification (GTDB taxonomy): domain Bacteria; phylum Acidobacteriota; class Blastocatellia; order RBC074; family RBC074; genus RBC074. The sequence continues at coordinate 6,002 of JBDSAM010000520.1, read as the reverse complement.
AACTTCGGCTTTCTCTTTATTCATCGCCTGGACTTTCTGCAAGCCTCCCACATCGTTGAGCGCCCATTTGAAAACCAGTCCGCAGATGTAAATGGCAAAGCACGGCGGCGTGTTGTACATCGAACCGTTCTTGGCCAGGTTCTTGTAATCCAACATTGCGGGCAGGTTGGCGGGAGCGCGGTCCAACAAATCTTCGCGGACGATGACGATGGTTGCGCCAGCCGGGCCAGCGTTTTTCTGCGCTCCGGCGTAAATCAATCCGTACTTGCTGATATCCACCGGACGGCTGATGAAATCCGACGACATGTCGCAGACCAGCGGCACGTTACCGGCGTGCGGTTCATCCTGAAACTCGACGCCGAAGATGGTTTCGTTCGAGGTGAAATGAACGTACGCCGCGTTCGGATCCAGCTTGATCTCTTCGGATTTCGGCAAGCGGTTGAAGTTGGTGTCGCCGGTATTTGCGGCTTCGCGCACCGTGCCTAGTTTCTTGGCTTCTTTGATCGCGCCCTGTCCCCAACTGCCAGTCAGAATGTAATCGGCGCTTTGGCCTTTTGGCAGCAGGTTCATTGGGATCATTGTGAACTGCATACTTGCGCCGCCCTGCAGGAAGAGCACTTTGTAATTTTCGGGGACACCAAGCAGCGCGCGCAGGTCTTCTTCGGCCTCTTTGATAACCTGCTCGAAGGCCGCCGAGCGGTGGCTGATTTCGAGGATGGACATGCCTACGCCGGGCAGGACAAACAGATCGGCCTGGGCTTTTTTCAAAACGGGTTCAGGCAGCACGGCGGGACCGGCGCTGAAGTTAAAAATGCGTTCGGACATTTAAGATTCTCCTGTTGAAATAATGAATAAGGTTGGCAGCGTTCGTCGGCTGCGCCAGTAAAGTTTGATGAGTAGAGCTGGAAAGAGTGCGCGATTGTAGCATGCCGCTTACAACAGGCCAGAGCTTGGCCAGGGCCAAGCCGGATAACAGCAATAGCGAAAGATCGAACAGTACATTGAACAAAAATAGATGCTTGATCAGATCGCTTTCGCCATCGCCCAGCATCGGCGTGACGAACGCCGCCAGCATCATCAGCCACAGCATCAAGAAAAAATCTCGCAGTGTGCGTTCGGGCCGCGACGACTGGCGATAGCCTTTCAGAAGCAACGCGAGAAGCAACAGCCAATATCCAGCCAAGAGCCACAGCGATTTCGGCCAGTATTGTTGCTTAAAGCTGCTCCACACGCTCCAGCGATGCGATTCCGTTCGCGCGGGCAGGGCCGTGGATTTTTCGTAATTACCCAAATTCAATCGCAGGTTGTAGCCGTTGCGTGCCGTTACTTTCAGCTTGGTCAGCGAGCGGCTGGGATGCGTCAGGTAAAACTTCGCGATTTTGAAATGATTGATGCGTTGATAAAACTGCTGCTGGAATTCAGTGCTTTTGATGTCTACCGGCAGGTTTGTATGAAAGATGGTCGTGTTGGCCAGCACGGCAAACTTTGGGTCAAGTCCCAGATCACGCAAGTCTGCTGCCGGGTCAGACGAATCTTTCAGGATGCCGTAAAAGGTGCTCTGGTAACGGCCATTGTTTGTGTACCACGGCGCGATGATGTTGAGCGCTAGCGGCGCGGCCATCAGCGCCAGTGCAAAGGCGACGGTGATCGCTCGCTGGTGTGATTTGCGGTAAAGCTGAAACAGCCGCACGCAAAACAGCAGCAATGGTGGAATCAACGCGAAGTTTTGCGGCTTGGCAGCAATGAACAATCCGGCTGAAAGAAAGAATAGCAGCAGTCCCATTCGCCGATGTTCCAGCGGCGTGATGGCCAATCCTGTACCGACCATCGCCAACAGAAAGATCAACGACGCCGGTTCGCTGTAAAAAGAATTGAAGTAGGCCGTGTATCCAACATCGCAGAAGATCAGCAGAATCCCTGGCAGCAGATAGAGCGGCGAAAGCCGCATCGCCACGCGCCAACCCTGCATCAGCAGCCACAACGCCGCGACAAACGCCAGCAGATGAATTACCCCAATGATGCGCAGATCAAAACCACCTCCGCGAATCAGCCAGTCGCCAACAATTGCGCTGAGTTTAACGAAGACCACCTCCGATGAACCAAACCCGCGCCACGCCGTCCACGGGTTTTGAGCAATGCGGAAGTCGCGGTTGACCCAGTTAAAGTATTTTTCGCTGTCGTCATTGGTGACATATTCAAACTTGCCCCAATGCATCAGCCGCTCGAAATCGCCGTTCGAAGCCAAGCCGATCATCGGCGGCCAGAACAACTGAATGGCTACCAGCGCAAGAACAAGGCATAGGGCAGCGGCTTCGGCGTGTGGGATGACAGGTTGGCGTGGCTCTAGTTTCAAAATGCAATCAGGCTGGTTTCAAGAATGTCGCTGTTGCCACCGCGAATGCGATCCATCGTTTCCAGTTCCGGCATTCCATCCAATTCGATGCGCGCAATGGCGGCTTCGGCACCGGCGAAGACGATGTTTTCCATTCGCTGGACGTTCATGTTGGCGGCTTTGATTTCGTTCAGCACGTGGGCCAGCACGCCAGGGCGGTCTTTGTGGCGGACGACCAGCAGGTGCGTGGCCGGAGTGCGGTCGGCCAGATTGACGACGTTTGGAACGCTGCCAGTTTCTTTGAATTCGCGGATGATGCGGACGGTTTCGGCGGCGATGGCTTCCTGCGCCTGATCGGTAGAAGCGCCGATGTGGTGTGTGCCATAAACGTTTGGCAAGCTGACGATCTCGTCCGTGAAATCGCCTGTCGCTGTCGCGGGTTCATTGGCGAAAACATCCAACCCAGCACGTACGCCCTTGGTTTTGACGGCCTGGGCCAGAGCAACTTGATCCACGACTTCGGCGCGCGATGTATTGATGAAGATTGCTCTGGGCTTCATCACTTCGAAGATGTCGGCGTTGATGAAGCCGCGCGTTTCAGGCGTTAGGGCGACGTGGATACTGATGATGTCGGCTTCATGGACGATTTCCAAAATCGTCTGGCGATAGTGAATGCCAAGTGCTTCGGCCGCATCAGGCGTCAGACTGCGGCTCAAGCCGATGGTTTTTATGCCAAAGGCATTGGCCCGCTGAATCATCTCGCGGCCAATCTGGCCCAGACCGATCAACCCGAGCGTGCGCCCGTGTAAACCTTTGGCTTTGCCGAATTCTTGCTTGTTCCAACGCCCGGCGCGCAATTCGGCAACGTTGTCAGCGATGCGGCGGTCGAGCGCCAGAATCAATCCAAAAGCCAACTCCGCCACTGCCGTCGAATTTTTGCCTGGGCAGTTGGAAACATAGATGCCATGTGCTGAGGCCGCCTTAACATCAATTGTGTTGTAGCCCGCGCCGGCACGGACGACTAGGCTCAAGCGCCCCGCGCCGAGCGCAGCTTCATTGACCTTGGTCGAACGCACGATCAGCACGTCGGCTTGTGTAGCGCCAATCGCCTGGGCCAGTGCATCATCTTTTAAGTCGGGATTGCTGATGACTTCACAGCCGATAGCCTTCAGACCGTCAATTCCGCTTTGTTCAAATTTGTCGGCGATCAGAACTTTCATAATGTTTGTGGGTTGCGCGATTGAGATTCTTCAACCGCATTTCGCAATCCACACTCCGCAATCAGATCAGGTGACTCAACAATCCATCCCGTAACTTTGGTTCAAACCATGTGGATTTGGGCGGCATGATTTCGCCCGCGTCTGAAATCTCCATCAGTTCGTCCAGCGTTGTCGGGTAGAGCGAAAAGGCAACGGCGGCTTTGCCTTCGTTGACCAATCGTTCCAGTTCGCGTGCGCCGCGAATGCCGCCGATGAAGTCAATCCGTTTGTCAGTGCGCTGGTCCTGTATACCCAGCACCGGCGCCAGCAACGAATCCTGCAACACGCTGACGTCCAGCCGGTCGGTGACTTTCATCCGCTTGGTCACATCGGTGCGCAGCTTCAACCCATACCAGCGACCGTCCAGATACATCGCAAAACGGTTGTGTTTTTGCGGAATGGGATCAACGTTTTCGCGAATCTCGAATTCGTGCTCGACTTCTTTCAGGAAGTCTGCTGGCGAATAACCATTGAGGTCTTTGACCGCGCGGTTGTAAGCCAAAATGCGCACTTGATCGGCGGGGAAAAGGACGCACTGGAAGTAGTTGTACTCTTCGTCGCCGGCGAGTCCGGCGTTCTTTGCGCGCAATTCTTCGCGGGCGCGGCTGGCGCTTTTGGCGCGGTGGTGGCCGTCGGCGATGTAAAGCAGCGGGACTTCCGCGAAGGCTTCGATGATAGCTTGGTTCATCTCCACCGGCACGTGCCAAATGGAGTGCGCGATGTTGTCTGTGCCAACGAAATTAAAGAGCGGTTCGGATCGAATCAGTTTGTTGATGATCTCGTTGACCGGGGCAGTGGAGCGATAGGTCATAAAGACCGGCCCGGTCTGCGCGCTCAGGGTCAACATATGGCGCGTGCGGTCATTCTCTTTGTCGAGCCGCGTACGCTCGTGTTTGCGGATTATGTCGTTGTCGTATTCGTCCACCGAACAGCACGCGACCAGGCCAATCTGGGTGCGTTCGCCCATTCGCAGGGCATAGACGTAAAAGCTCGGCTCGTCTTCGATAGTCAGCGGCGCTTCGGCGGTCAAACGGTCGAAGTTTGAGGCCGCTTTGGCATAGACCGCGTCGGAGTACATATCTGTGCCTTCTGGCATCTCGATTTCAGGGCGTGACACGCGCAGAAAGCTCAGAGGGTTGTCGAAGGCGAGGTGACGCGCTTCTTCGGTGTTGACGACGTCGTACGGCACTGCGGCAACGGCTGCGGCCTGCTCCGGAAAGGGGCGCAATGCGCGAAAGGGTCTGACTGTGGCCACGTAAAATCTCCTTGAATCATGAAACGATGGTTTGAGCGAGGGCGGATTCTACCTCATCAAACGAGGCTTGCCCACAGCTTGGACGCATGGATCCAACCTGCAGGTTAGCGATGCTCACATTATTTCTAGATTAAGCTTTGGGTAGGAATTAAGGGTAGGCTAAATATTGAGAGCGAGGGCGCACAAAGCGGCCTCGCTCTCAACTAACAACCGGCGTGGAATAACCTATTTTTTGATCGTCAATTTATCATTAACGCTCTTCACACCTTCTGTCGTTTTGGCCAGTTCAACAGCCTTTGTTTTCTCTTGTTTGTTGTCAACCATGCCTTTCAGTAAGACCACGCCATTAGTAACATCCACATTCGTACCGATAATTCCGTCAGCGACGAATTTCGATTTGATCTTGGTTAAGATGGTAGCGTCACTAATAGCGGCCCCCGTGGCGGCTGCTGCCTCTCCTACCTTATCTCCAACAACATTACCCATAGTAGCGGCAGGAGTAACAGCGATCCTATTAGCTACGCTCTTCACATCTTCAGTGTTTTTGGCGACCTGTTCAGCGGCGGACTTCTCACCATCGGTTGGTACCGATCCTGTTAAAGTCACTACACCGTTTACAGTCTCCACTTCTATTTTTATAGCGCTGGTTCTGGTGTCTGCGGCGAGCTTGGTTTTAACCTTAGTTGTGATCGTGGAATCATCAACCGTTTGTGCTGAACATCCCAAAGCAGCCAAAGCAATAGCCGCAATCAGTGTCGTAAGTAGTTTTCTCATAGATTTATTTTCTCCTCAATGGATAAACCGTACTGCATTAAGCCAGCACCAAATACCGAGCGCTGACTGAGAATAGTAACTCAATGAAGTTACTGTTAATTGGTCTTTTCGTTTGCCGCGAGCCTCGTCTCTTTAATCTAACACATCATTATCTTCCTGGCGGGCTTTGCCCTCTTTGTTCTCCCGTTTTCCTTCACGCCTAAGACTCTCGTTGCCGGTAACTGCCCCTACGCCCTGTTTTACCGCGCCTTTTAATCGCTCGCCTAGTCCACCTAGTTCTTCTTCTATGGAATTATCTTTCTTTTTAAGCACACGCGAACTGCGCATATCTGGTCTGCCCGCGCGGTAGACGAAACGCGGGTCTGGAGCATCTCGCCGGACG
>JBDSAM010000519.1:0-4892 GCA_039922135.1 Blastocatellia bacterium | reverse complement strand
GCCGCCAGCGCCGCGCCCACCGTCGTTTTGCCGCAAGCCATAAAGCCAACTAGAAAGATCGTCTTGTCGCCAGGATCGGAATTCATGACGGGCATCATTGCTTGAGCGTCTTTTCAATCAACTCAATCATTTGATTGCGGTCAACGATGCCGAACTGATGAAACACCATCTTCCCCATTTTGTCGTACACAAAAGTCGCGGGCAGCGCGCCGGACCATTCCTTGAACACGATGTCGATCATCTCCTGCGGATCGTCGGTGTCCTGCAGGAATTGATCGCTCTGCGCTTTTTGTTCTTTCAGGAAGGGAATGACTTTTGATTTCAGGTCGGTGGAATCGTCCGCGCTGATGTGGACGAACCGCACCCCTTTGTCGCGATAGGTTTGATCCAGTTTGACGAACTCCGGGAACTCAGCTACGCACGGCCCGCACCAAGTCGCCCAGAAGTTGACGATCAACACTTTGCCAGCCGACTGTTTGACCAAGTTAGGAAAGGCAGCAGGTTTCAGCAAGCTGACGTTCGGATCAGGCATCTTGATTGCGGTAGTGGCCTTGGCCGTCTGGCTTTGACTCATGCGTTTGATGACGCAGCCCATCGCTTTGGTTTCAGGCTGGCTGATGGCTTTGCCCGCCAGTAATTCGTCGAGTGCTGCGCGCAGGTCGTTGCGTTTAACCAGCCGCACATTCTGCGAATTATCAATCCGGCCCTGATAGCGCAGCACGCCGTCCTTATCCACCACATAAACAGTCGGGGTTCGTTCGGCAGCATAAGCATCCGCCACGACATTCCTATTGTCTTTCAGAATCGTAAAGCTGAGATTGTTCTGTGCCGCGTGTGTTCGAACTTCAGCGATGGATTCATCGGCGTTTGCATTGATGGCCAGAAACGCGACGCCCTGTTTGGCGTAATCATCGGCCACGGCGCGAATGCGATCCTGATACATCTTCGAGATTGGGCAGCGCGCTGAGATGAACGTGATGACCACCGGTTTACCGCGATAGCTTTTCAGCGCGCGCGATTTGCCGGACAAATCCTTCAATTCAAATTCAGGCGCGGCAACACCAATTGCCAATGTCGCCCCAGCGTTTGTTCGCGTTTGCGCATTTGGCATGGCCAGCAGAGCAAAGGTGACTGTCAAAGCGAGTGTGACAAATCTTTTCATCTTGAGTTCTCCTTGTGGTTCGTGGGTAACAGGGCGAATTGTACCGTCAACTGCCTGTCGCCAGTGACAATCAACTTACATTTTCTCGGCAATAGATTTTGCTTGCAGGAACAAGCCCAGATAATCGCGCCCGCCCGCCTTTGAATCCGTCCCCGACATATTGAAGCCGCCGAACGGATGCACGTCGACCAGCGCGCCGGTGCATTTGCGATTGATGTACAGGTTGCCGACGTGGAAGTCGCGGCGCGCACGTTCGATGCGGTCGCGCTTGGCGGAATAAAAAGCGCCGGTCAGCCCGTAGATCGTGTTGTTGGCAATGTCCAGCGCTTCATCCACGTCTTTGGCTTTGATGACGGCCAGCACCGGGCCGAAGATTTCTTCCTGGGCGATGCGGCCTTTCGGATCAACGTCGGCGACAACCGTTGGTTGAATAAAGAAGCCTTCGCCGGCCATCGGGTGGCGTTCGCCGCCTGCGACAACGCGGCCTTCCTGTTTGCCAACTTCAACGTAGTCGCTGATCTTTTCAAATGCGCGTTTGCTCGACACCGGGCCGGTGAAGTTGCTCACGTCTTTGACGTTGCCGACGGTCAGCTTCCTGGTGCGTTCAGCAACTTTGCCCAGCACTTCGTCATAGACTGAATCCACAATCACCGCGCGCGAACAGGCCGAACACTTCTGGCCGGAAAATCCAAACGCCGCGGCGACAATGCCTTCTGCTGCTGAATCCAGATCGGCGGTTTCGTCCACCACGATGGTGTCTTTGCCGCCCATTTCGGCCACAACGCGTTTGATCCAGATTTGGCCGGGCTGCGTTTTAGCGGCCAGTTCATTGATGCGCAGGCCGACAGCCATCGAACCCGTGAAAGAGATGAAGCGCGTCTGGGGATGCGTGACCAGGTATTCGCCAACCGTTGAGCCTTCGGCGGGCAGGAAGTTGATGACGCCCGGCGGCAGGCCAATCTCTTCCATCAATTCGACGAACTTCGCGGCGATGACGGGGCTGTCGTCCGATGGTTTCAGCACGATGGTATTGCCCGTGACGATTGCAGCGGTTGCCATCCCCGCCATAATCGCCAGCGGGAAGTTCCAGGGCGGAATCACGATGCCGACGCCCAGCGGAATGTACTTCACTTCGTTGACTTCATCTTTCAGCGGCGATTGCGTCAGCGGCTGGTGACCGGCATACCGCAGCGCCTGGCGCGCGTAAAATTCCATGAAGTCAATTGCTTCGGCGGTGTCGGCTTCGGCTTCTGCCCAGGACTTGCCGACTTCATACACCATCCAAGCGTTGAACTCGTTCTTGCGACGGCGCATCTCGGCGGCGGCTTTGATTAGATACGCCGCGCGCTCTTCTGCCGGAACGTGCTGCCACGTCGCAAAGGCTTTCCACGCCGATTGAATTGCCTGATCGGCCAGTTCCTGCGTCCCGTGATGAACGCGGCCCACGAGCTGTTTGAAGGCGGATGGATTGACTGAATCCACGAACTGTTTTGTCCGGATGTGTTCGCCATCAATGACCAGCGGGTATTCGCGGCCCAGTTGCGCTTCGACCTGCTCTAAAGCCTTCAGCATTCCTTGCGCGTTGCCTTCGTCGCTGAAATCGGCGAATGGTTCGTTCTTGAACTCAGGAAGATTAAACATAAGAATTCCTTTTTTGCCATCACCTTGTTTGGTTATGAGCGAAAGGCGGTCATTCTAGCCGACGCATTTCCGAATCGCTACTTGACGAAGTTTCCAATTCAGCGATGGTCGCGCCCAGGCCCCCGGCTGGCGGCGGAGCATCGTAAAAAGCCGTGACGAACGGTGCGCGCGATAAAACTTTGCGCACAGTTTCGCGCTGCACACCGATGCCTTTGCCGTGAATAATGCGGACGACGGAAAACCCGAGCGTGTGGGCTTGCTGCAAATATTCTTCGACGACTTCTTTGACCTGTTTCGGCGGAATGGAATGCAGATCAATTACGTCGCGGATTTCGATGACTACCGGTTCAGCGAACGGGTCTTCGTCTTCACCGAGCGGCGGCTCAATCTCTTCCTCGACTGGTCTGCTTGCCGATAGGTCGTGCCAAAACTCGATCAGTTTCATGCTCTGATCTTATCGCTTAGACTCGCGGGCGGAAAAAGCGAATAACTGAAAGGTAACGATGGAAGATAGATTCTCAAACCCCTGGCAAACACTGTCGGCCCGCGTCGTTTACGAAAATGCCTGGATTCGCGTACGGCAAGATGAAGTCATAAGGCCTGACGGGCAGCCCGGCATCTATGGCGTCGTGCATTACAGAAACAAGGCCATCGGCGTGTTGCCGATTGATGATGAAGGATGCACTTATCTGGTCGGGCAATACCGTTACACGCTGGATGTTTATTCCTGGGAGATTCCCGAAGGCGGCTGTCCGGAAGGCGAAGAGCCTATCGAAGCTGCGAAAAGGGAACTGCTGGAAGAGACCGGATTGGTGGCCAGGGAATGGAAACAGCTTGGCATTGCTCATCTTTCGAACTCTGTCAGTGACGAAGAGGCGACTTGCTATCTGGCAACCGGATTGACTCAGCGCAAGGCTCAGCCGGAAGGCACTGAAAAGCTGGAAGTGCGCCGCGTGCTATTTGCCGAAGCATTGCAGATGGTTAAGGAAGGGAAGATTACGGACGCGCTGAGCGTAATGGCAATTCAGCATTATGCGTTGTGGCGTGGTTAAGGCTGCTATTTTGAAATGCGACGGCTCCGATGTTTCTAAAAGATTAGGTTGCCGATACTGCTTCATCCAGCGCGGCCTTCATCTGCGGCACGCTGATGGCGGCGCTGAAGCCGACGAAGTGCTTTTTGACCTTGCCGTCGCGCCCAATGATGATCGTTTGCGGAATGCCGTTGCGCCCGTTCATTAAACCACCAGCCATCTGCGCATCAGCAAATCCGACGGCGTAGTTGATTTTGAACTGCTGAGAAAACTGTTTGACTTGATCGCCCTGGCTGGCGGGGTCTTCAGTGGTCAAGCCGACGACTTCAACGCCTTTGCTTTTGTAATCCCTGGCCATCTCGATTAAGTGCGGAATCTCCTGCCGGCACGGGCCACACCAGGTCGCCCACAAATCCACGATCAGCACTTTGCCTGAATAATCAGAGAGCTTTTTGGTTTTGCCATCCAGTGTCTTAAAGCCCGCCTGCATCACGGTCGCCGCCAGTTCGGTGGATGACGAAGGCGTATTGGGCTGCGTGGTGATGATTGATGAGGGACGGTTGGCGGGTGCCAGGGGCGTTGATTTTGCAGTGCGAGTCCCATCCGAAGTAATGACGGACTCTTCCCTGTTTTTCTTATAGAGTCCAGACGCAATCACCGCGATCAGCAGGATCGCCGAACCTATCAAGCCGATGCGTGTCAGCGTCCAGCCAGAGTTTGATGATTGAGGTGAAGATTGATTGTTAGATGCCATAGCGAATTTTTCTGATTGACCAAGTTTATCTTACTCTTTGCGGCGAAGCGGGCGCGCCTGAATCGAAACGCTTCTGTCGAAGCGGGGGTTAGGATAGCGCCTGCCGAAATCGCGGGCAAGTATGAGCCGCCGCCTTCAGAGATAGAGCCATTTCCGGATTCGATCTGTGGATGACATTCAATATATTGAAGCCTGTGCATAAATCAGAGAGGGCGAAGCTTTGGAGTGCTGCGGCTTGGCGCAGCTTTGGCGTTCGGGTCAAGTCCGCGCAGGATCAATCAGGATGTTCAAGTAACTAAAGAAA
>JBDSAM010000518.1:0-4981 GCA_039922135.1 Blastocatellia bacterium | reverse complement strand
TGGTATTCGCCGATGATGGCCTTCAGTTCTTCCGGCTTCAGACCGGTTTTGACGTCAACCTGGAAGTTTTCGTGGCGGCGCAACAGTTCGACGCCCTGAGTGGAAAGATTGTCGCTAATCAGGATTTTCATAAGCTATGAATCCAGCCTTTCTATTTTTGCCATTTGTTTAGATGGCGTGTGGTGAATTGGTGTACTTCAGAAGGTGCGGCGCTCAGCTATTACCATGACCACGAATGTGATGATGATGAGCTACGCCAGGAGCAGGACGCTAAGAGCAGAGCAAAATGACCGGGAAGGGCTGATGAAAAAGGAGGCGCGACGCAATTTGAATGCGAAGCGCTTCGATTCAGTTTGTAATAACGATCTCCGGTCATTCGGTAATTTTGATTGCGTTGGGAAATCTGCCTCGACGGGATTTGCCTGAATCGGCTGTCGAAAGCGCGCGCATCTTACGTGCGGCATCCGCAAAAATCAAATCGAACATTCTTCATCGTGACGGGAGCAATCGCCAGGGGGAGCAGATTGATTCGCAAGGTTTATCAGCCACTTCAGACTTTGCCTGCCAATTCGCGCATCCGTTTCTGCAACTTCTCCATATCGCCGGCGACAGTGCGCGCGCCCAGAAAAAGCACTATTGCCAGCAGCAGTGAAACAATCGGCACGACATAAAAGGCCGAATGCAATCCGGTCGCGCTGTAAGGCATCGGGATCACCTTGATGCCTTCCAGCGAGGCTCCGGCGGCAATCATAGCCTGCTTGCCGAAATAGTCGCTCAAGTTGCCGACGATCTTCGAACCGAACGCGCCGCCCAGCAGATACATCGCACAGAAATAGAGCGCCATCGCCGTGCCGCGCAAACTCGGTTCGATCACATCCTGCACCGCCGGATAGACTGTCACGTAATAAACAAAGATCAGCATCCAGCCGACGCACATCAAGATCATAAAGATCGTCAGCGAACCTTTCGGCTGTTCAAGCGCCAGATAAATGCACGGGGTTGAAATCAACAATGAGCAGGCAGCCAGAAGCATTCGTCCGTTCGGGCTTTTTTTGCGCGCCCAGTCAGCGGCCAAGCCTCCGCCCAGCAGCCCAACCACGCCGACCGCGCCCAGCACGACGGCTGAGGCATAACCGGCCTTGGCCACGTCCAGGCCGAAATAGCGCCCCAGATAAAGCGGCAAAAATGAATTGACTGCGTATGCGTTGAAATTGTGCAGCGCACCCGAAGCGATAATCCACCACATCGTAGGAATGCTCAGCACGCGGCGATAGGGTTCCCAGCCGCGATGCTGCTGATGTTCGACCTTGACGGCTTCGCTCATCCCGCGCGCAGGCTCTTTTATAAAGTAAGCCAGCACCGCCAGCAGCAAACCTGGCACGGCGGCTATCACCAGCGTCCAGCGCCAGCCGTAAGTTTTGGCGATCAAACCGCCGAACGTGCTGCTCAGAAAGATTCCGATTGGCAGGCCCAGCATGAAAATCGAAGTAGCCCGCGCCCGCCGATTGACCGGATATAAATCTCCGATCATGGAATTGGCCGCTGGCGAACAACTGGCTTCGCCGACACCAACGAAGGTTCGCGCAATAAACAGCGAAACGTAGCTCCAAGCCAACCCCCCCATAGCCGTGAACAAGCTCCACAGCGTGACGCCAACCGTCAAGATGCGCGACCGATTCCCGCGATCGGCCAGCCGTCCCAACGGCACGCCCACCAAGGCGTAAATCACAGTGAAGGCCATGACCATATTGCCGAAATCCGAATCAGTCAGCTTGAATTCCTCAATAATCAGCTTGCCAAGCGAAGCGATGATCTGCCGGTCGAAAAAATTCATCGTGTTGATGGCGAATAATACCGCCAGCGCATAGCCGGCCTGCTTCTGGGTCGAGTTTTGAGGTTCGTTCATTGTTTTTGTAGTTGGCGGTTGATAGTTAATGGTTGGTGGTCAGTGGTCGGTCATCAGTTGAAGTGAACAAATTTCGGTAGTAGCGAAGCCGGGTGGAATGTCCGACAAACTTCAGTTTGTCGTTGGCTCCGAGACCGCGACAAACTGAAGTTTGTCGGACATATATCGCCGAGTCCATCCCACCGGATTGACTCACTACCCAAATTTCAAGCACCGACTACCAACCACTAACCACTTTTATTTGCCTTTGAAGTCAGGCTTGCGCTTTTGCAGGAACGCAGCTACGCCTTCTTTGAAATCTTCCGAACGGAAGCAGACGTCTTGATTGACGGCTTCAAAATCCAATGCTGATGCAAGGTCTGATTGCATTGCAGTATTCAGCGCAGCTTTGATGCGTCCGAGCGCCACCCCAGGAGACGCGGCCAAACGCTCAGCCAATGCGTTGACCGCCGGATCAAGTTCAGCCACAGGCACGACGCGGTTGATCATTCCCATTTCATACGCCGCTTGCGCCGCAACAGAATCGCCCAAAGCCATCAGTTCGAAGGCTTTGTTGTAACCGACCGCGCGCGGCAGAAAGTAAGTCCCGCCGCCATCTGGCATCAGTCCAATCTTGACGAAGACCTGTCCGAAGAAGGCTTGGTCCGAAGCGATGATGATGTCCGCCGCCAAAGCGTAATTGCAGCCGACGCCTGCCGCATGCCCGTGAACGCGAGCGATGATCGGTTTCGGCAATTCGCGCATCGCCTGAATGCCGGGATTGACCCCGGCGCGAAGCGAAGCCGTCACGTCGTGTGATGCAGCATCGCCACCAAAGCCTTGCAGATCGGCTCCGGCGCAAAAGCTGTCGCCTGCTCCGGTCAGCACAATGACTTTGGTTTCGTCTTCGGCGGACTGTTGGATGATTTCAGTTAGGAATCGGAACGAGTCGAAATCAAGCGCATTGCGGCGCGCGGGATTGTTGATGGTAATCCGCTTGATGCCATTTTCCAGCGAGACCAGAACTTTGTCTGACACTGCCGACTCTCCTATTTTGTTATTGATGGAAAAGTGGGACTGCCCAATGAAGTTAGGAATAGCTTGGAAATAAAACTGCCAAGAAAACCCTCTTCACCGCAGAGGCACAGAGCGCCACAGAGGCAGCGCAGAGTTTTTTGTCTTCTCTGCGTTTTCTCAGCGTTCTCGCCGTCTCTGCGGTGAGTTGGTAGAGTTAATCCTGCTCCATTCCTTAGGTCTTGTTTTCAGCAACGATGTCAATCACGTCGTCATCATCGTAATCATCATCGTCGTAAAAATCTTCGTCCGAATCGTCGTCATCACCGATCAACTGCATCGTAGGATCAAGACCGACGATGTAGTTATAACCGCCAGCGCCGCAGCGCCGTTCCAGTGTTTCGACAATCTGCCTGGATCGTTGTGGTGAATCGTTCGGCCCTGACATAAAGAAAGGTTTTCCGTCCTTGCCAAAAGTGAACTGCTCTTCGCAAGCGGTGGCATCTATATCCTGCAAAACCTTTCGGGCGACGCGGTAATCCTCGTGTGGTTCAAACCCTAGATCGCGAGCATAAGCCACCGCGTCTTCAACCAGCTTCCTGGCATAAGCAGGGTCAATCCGCACAAGCCCTGACTGTTGCTCGGTCATCTCAATGTAATTCTCATACGCTGCACGCGGCTGCAACATCGGGAAGGCATTTTTTACGCCGAGGCAATAAGTGTCCACGAGAAAAACTCCTGCGGCAACCTGTCCGCTGCCCGTCGTCCGGCTTACAAACACCTGCCCAATTCCCGCGTCGAAGATCTCCTCGGTCATCAAACATTCCAGAATCGGCCCACGCGCTCCCAATTCAAACTCCATTGGGACGAAGAGCGATGTTTTGCCTTGCTGCGAACGGCGATGATCTAAAGCTTTTTCTTTTCGCTTGGCCTTCTGCTTAGCCAGTTTCTTTTGTCTTTTCCTGGGGTCTATTGCCATCTGCTGTCCTCATTGTAGAATTTTCGGCAGTGTAGCTGAGAGCTGCTCAAACAGCCAAGCATTTGGCGCCATCAGAAAGAAGAAGCCATTACTTTCAATCACTCCGGCAAACCGCAGCGCCGCAGCATCTCAGTCACGCGGTTTGGCGAAATGTTGGAATCAAGAGAACTGTTCATTTCGATAATGATGCGGTAATGATCAAGGTTGATGAACATTCTTTACATCTTCCGTATATGTTCATACCATACAACTGAAATGAAAGCGCATATCGAAGATTGCGAAGGTTTTGCATGGGATGAAGGCAATTCCAATAAAAACTGGCATCTTCACGAAGTAACCGATGGCGAATGTGAAGATGTCTTTTTTAATTTGCCGCTGCTCATTGCTTCCGATAAAAAGCACTCTGAAAACGAAATCAGGGTTTTTGCGTTAGGGCGAACCGATGCTGACCGCTGGCTTTTTATTGCTTTTACCATGCGGAACAAGTTAATTCGGGTAATTTCTGCCCGTGATATGACAAAAAGTGAAGAGAGAATTTATGCCGAAAAAATTAAAAGAGATACCACTTCTAAATAACGAAACAGCCGAGCGTGAGTTTTGGGCTGCCAACGATTCGACCGATTTCATTGATTGGCAAACGGCTGAATCAGTTGTTTTACCAAAACTAAAGCCGACCACGCGAACCATTTCCCTTAGAATTTCCGCCTCAATGCTGGCTAAAATTCGCCTGGTTGCCAATAAACGCGATGTGCCTTATCAATCACTGATCAAATCATTTTTGCAGGAGCGGATTGACGAAGAACTAAAACTACCCAAAGCCTAATTCATTCCGTTCAATTCATTCAGGCGTTTCAGCACTGCTTTGAATCAAGGCTCGACACTGATTCTGAGAATCAATGATTCAGTTCCTCCAGTAATGCCTTCGCCTCCTTCAAATCCGCCGTATCAAAGCCTTCGGTGAACCAGCCGTATATCCCGGCCAGCATCTGCCGGGCTTCGGCGGTCTTGCCCTGCTGCTGCCACAGTCGTGCTAGGCTCGTCGTAGCGCGCAGTTCCCACGATTTCGCGCTTTGCTGTTGGGCGGTTTCGATGGCTTGATGGAA
>JBDSAM010000517.1:0-3552 GCA_039922135.1 Blastocatellia bacterium | reverse complement strand
CCTCCACAGTCTTCGTTACGAAAATCTTCTACTAAGGTTTTTCCCAGATGTTGTCTCGGTCTTTTGGGGATTGCGAGTCTTTCGCGGCGCGCGACTCTATGGGTGTCCGACAAACAAAAGCCGCGTCTGTTGGACGCCGGAAACGAAGCGTTAGTTACGGGCATCGCGCATTTTTACAACCGCCGCAGACCAGACGGCGATTCGCTTCAATCCACCATCAAAATAATGAAGACGGTGAAGATTGAGTAATATAACGTAGCTTGATGATGCTGTGCCAACGGTTCTCTTAAGAGCTTGTCAGATGCGTGGGTATTGTGCATGATTCAAATTCTTTGTCAAACCGCCTATGTCCAACTTACTTAATCATTTCAATACCCGCCAGCAAGCTATTCTTGATGTTATTCGTCTGCTTGTCGAACAGGAAACTACTTCCCGCGAAGAGGCCCGGCTGAACGAAATTGCCGGGTCTGTTGCCGCCAGATTGCGGGAATTGGGAGGAGAGATTGAATTAACTCCCCAACCAGGTTACGGGACTCACCTTCGCGCCAGATTCGATTTTGGCTGCGATCCCACGACTCCTCGTTTGCTCATCATCGGCCATCTCGATACGGTCTGGCCGGTCGGGACGCTAGAACGGATGCCGTTTCGTGTAACGCCGGAAGGCGCTGCGCACGGGCCAGGTATCTTCGATATGAAATCAGGGGTTGTTCTTATTACGGAATCTTTGAACGCGATTCGGATACTTGGCTTGCAAACGCGGCGGCCCATCACTTTGCTACTGACTTGTGATGAAGAGATCGGCAGCAAGACTTCGCGCCCGCTGGTAGAAGAAGAAGCAAGGCGGTCGGTGGCGGCTCTAGTATTGGAGCCACCGGTCCCAGGCGGTGTGGTCAAGACCGGACGCAAAGGAATTGGTGTCTTCAACATTCGCGCGATTGGCCGCGCTGCCCACGCGGGCCTTGACCCGCGTAAAGGCATTAATGCGATTGTCGAACTGTCCCACCAAGTGGCGCGATTGGCCGCGATGAGCGATCACGAACGCGGTGTCACTATTAGTGTAGGTCTGATGAACGGCGGCACAGCCCTAAACGTTGTGCCCGCAGAGGCGACGGCGAAAGCCGACGTGCGGTTCTGGACGCAGGAAGATGGAGAGCAGATCGAGAATCAGATTCGCGGACTGAAGCCGGTTTTGGAAGAGGCACAGCTTGAGATCACTGGCGGTATCAATCGCCCGCCAATGCCGCGTTCGGAAAAGAACGTCGCGCTGTATGAACATGCAAAAGTGTTGGCTGCCGAGATCGGATTTGATTTGAAGGACACAGTTGTTGGGGGTGGGTCGGACGGGAATTTTACGGCGGCGATGGGTGTGCCAACGCTTGATGGGTTGGGAGTTGATGGCGCGGGCGCGCACGCCGACCACGAACATATTCTTATCAGTGACATTCCGCGCCGCGCCGCGTTGCTGACAAGGTTAATGCAGACAGTTTAAGAGACAATTTGTAATGATGGAACGCCTTTACCGCGACCCTGTTCACAACATTATTGCGCTGTCTCTGGCGCAGGCGGATGACGCATTGCTGGTGCGGCTGATTGACACGCCAGAGTTTCAACGGCTGCGCCACATCAAACAGCTTGGGTTGGCGCTTTACACATTTCAGGGCGCGGAGCATTCCCGATTCACGCACTCGCTGGGCGTGATGCACGTGATGACGCGGGTGCTCGATCATCTCGGCAAGCGCTACACCATCAGCGAAGAGTCGCGCGTGGTGGCGCGGGCGGCGGCATTGTTGCACGACCTTGGCCATGGCCCTTTTTCTCACGTCATCGAAAAAGTCCTGAAACAAAATCACGAACGCTGGACGACCAAAATTATCGCCGATCCAGCGACGGCAGTTCATCAGCAGCTTGCCGCATTCGATGCGTCGCTGCCGGAAAAGGCCATCGCGGCGATTGAGCATCGTTATCATCCGGCGTTTGTCTGTGATCTGGTTTCGTCACAACTTGATGTTGACCGATTCGATTATCTGCTGCGCGATAGTCTGATGACCGGAGCGAAGTATGGCAATTACGATCTGGAATGGATCATCCACGCGCTGGAGATTGACGAAGAGAACGAACGCATTTACGTCGCGGCCAATGGATTATACGCAGTCGAAGAGTATTTGCAGGCGCGGTTTTATATGTTTCGACAGGTCTATTTTCATCGCTCTTTGCGCTCTGCCGAAGCCGTGTTGATGAGTATTCTACGTCGTGCCGTAGAGCTGATGCAGGCAGGAAAATTGAAATTTATTGTCGCCGATTCTGTGATGGAACGCGTGCTGAAAGGCGAGGGATTGACGACAGCGGAATACCTACGCTTTGATGACCACGACGTGATGTTCCACCTGAAACAGTGGACGCGGGAGCCGGATGCCATCCTGAACGATTTGGCCAGGCGATTCATCGAACGCCGGATGTTCAAGGCAATTGATCTGGAGATGCCCGACGCTGAGCGCGCGGCATATATTGCCAAAGCGCGCGAACGCATTGCCGCGCAGGGTTTCGATCCTGATTATTATGTAATCGAAGATCGCGCGGCGGATATTCCTTATTACGGTTATTACCGGCCTGAAGGCAAGGCGCGATTACTTATTCAACGCAATGGGGCAAGTGAACTGTGTGACATTGCGGATGTGTCTGGTGTGGTCCGCGGGATGCGTGGCTACGAACTGCATAGGCTCTGCTTCCCGGCGGAAGCGATTGTGGCCATTGAGGGCATGAAATGAAGGGAAAGCCCGTGTTCAAGGTTCTGGCAGTATTAATTCTTTGCTCGCCGCTTACGCAATCGCAATCGCCAGTTCGATTGGCTGTAGTGGATTTGGTTGGAGACGAGGGCAGAGAATTTTCAATGCTGTTGCGTGATGTAGTGCGTACGTCGAGCAACGAATTTGATTTGCTGGATGATGAACTGGTTCGTACGGCGTCGCGAGGTGGGGGATACACGGACAACTTAAATTTAAGCTGTGACGAAGCTCGTGCGTTGGGGCAAAGCCTGGGCTGCGATTTTTACGTGTTGGGCAAAGTTCAAACAGCGCGACGGCAAGATGTGGGCGAACAATTCTACTTTGACGCCTTGGCCGGATTATTTTTCGTCGAAACCCGCACCGGCAAGATGATCCTATTTGTTTTCGAGCGCGCCAAAGCGCAGAACGAATCTAAAGCGCGCAATCAACTCAAAGACATGCTCACTCGCAATTGGCCACAGTATGCTGAAGCCATCAATTCAGCGCGCCAACAACATTTGCTGGTCGTCGAAAACATTGCGCAGCCTTCGCCGCCTGCCGTTGAAGTGTTGGCCGACGACATCGCGGCGCAAGGAGTTCAACAGCCGGTTTTTTACCAACGCATCAAACCCGATTATACGGAGCAAGCTGATTTAGCCGACATCGTCGCTAGCGTCGAGCTTGAAGCAGTCTTTCTCGGTGACGGAACCGTTGGTGAGATTGACGTGGTGAAATGGGCGGGATGTGGGTTGGATGAATCGGCGATTGCAACGGTCAAAAAATTGCGATT
>JBDSAM010000516.1:0-4142 GCA_039922135.1 Blastocatellia bacterium | reverse complement strand
CAACAAAACGGCGCGAGTGTAAGGGCGTGACGGTAAAGTTGCAAGAAACGGCTCAATGGTCAAAACAAGGCTTCAAGCGCATCAGTTACCGAGCGCACGCCGATAATTTTCAAGCGATCATCCTCCGGCAAGCCGCTCAAGTTGTTCTGCGGCATGATTACGCTCTTAAAGCCCATCCGCGCGGCTTCGCGTAAGCGGACTGCGGCGTGGCTGGTGGCGCGGACTTCGCCGGCCAGGCCGAGTTCGCCAAAGACAATCGTGTGCTCATTGATTGGGATATTGCGAAAGCTGGACGCGATTGCCGCGACGATGCCCAAATCCATTGCCGGTTCGCTGATTTCTATGCCACCGACCAGATTGACGAAGATGTCATCACCAATCAGTTGAAAGCCGACGCGCTTTTCCAGCATTGCCACCA
Organism: Blastocatellia bacterium; assembly: GCA_039922135.1. GTDB lineage: Bacteria > Acidobacteriota > Blastocatellia > RBC074 > RBC074 > RBC074. The sequence goes on along the minus strand of JBDSAM010000516.1, from coordinate 3,724 downwards.
GCAACGCAACACGATTCAGTTCCACGCCCTGCGTTGTGCGGCGTCCTGTGCCAAACTTCGACGAACTGACCAATGCCTGAATCTCAACTAGCATCGGGCGGGTGCCTTCGATTGCTGCGACAACAGCCGAGCCGGATGCGCCAATGGGCCGTTCGCTTAAAAACAGTTCTGAAGGATTGGGTACGCCGACAAGACCAGTCGCAGTCATTTCGAAAATCCCAAGCTCGTTCGCCGCGCCAAAGCGATTCTTTGCCGCGCGCAAAATTCGATGGTTGTGATGGCGCTCGCCCTCGAAATAGATGACGGTATCAACGATGTGTTCCAGCGCTTTCGGCCCGGCAATGGTTCCTTCCTTGGTGACGTGGCCAATCAGAAAGACCGGCACGGTCAGATTTTTGGCCAGCATTAAAAACTGCCCGGCGACTTCGCGCACCTGCGAAACTGATCCGGGAGCGCTTTCCAGCTTGTCAGAGAAGATTGTTTGGACAGAGTCAATGATGACCGCTTGCGGTTCCAAGCGTTCAATTTCGATGAAGATTTTTTCCAGGCTGGTTTCAGAAAGCAGAAACAACCCAGCCGGGTTGATGCCCAATCGTTCGCCACGTAGTTTGATTTGCCGTGCGCTCTCTTCGCCTGAGACATACAGCACCTTGCCATACACCGCACTGAGTTTATCTGCCACCTGCGACAATAACGTGGACTTGCCGATCCCAGGCTCACCGCCAATTAGCACCAATGAGCCTGGCACAATGCCGCCGCCCAGCACGCGGTCGAACTCTTCAATGCCTGTCACTTCGCGCGATTCGTCCTGCGCTTCGATGGTCGTGAACTCGACCGGCTTGCTGTCGCGGAAGCTCAGGTTGGCGCGGGCTGCGCTTGGCCCATCTTTTGTCGCGGGGCGTTCGCGCTCTTCGACAAAAGAGTTCCATTCGCCGCAATCGGGACATTTGCCCAGCCACTTGCGCGACTGACAGCCACATTTCTGACAGGCATAAATGGTACGTGATCCTTTAGCAGCCATGCCCGCATTGTAAGGCAGAGAGCCAGGCATGAGAAGAAGTGAACCGGTTGCAAATGAGCAGTAAGAGATTGAGAAATTTATCTTGCCGCATTTATCGCTTCCGAAGCGCGAACTGGAATGCAAGATCAGTTATTTCAGCCATCCTATTAGAAAGTTGTTGAAACTTGGCATCCAACTTGCTGCCCACTCAACGGTCTTAACAAACCCAAACAAGGTGCCATCAAAATGTTCGCTGGAGAAAGATCGAAAATCTAAAGACCGAAGATCTTACGTATCTCCATAAACGATAATCCATAACTTAGAAACAATCCGAAGAGCACCATTCCTGACGGCCGCTTCCTTGGTGGTCTAGGCGGAGTGCACTTACTAAGAAAGACTATTCTATTCGGCCTCGAAAAAGGCTTAGGAGAAACAATGTTGAAAACCCGTTCATCAAAAATCACAAAGCGTTGGCTTGCAATTGGTTTGATTTTAGCTGGTTTAGTTAGCGGAGCAGGAGGCACTCTATCCAACCTTGATCAAGTTAATGGTCAAGGCTTTTCGTCCGGCAATTCCTGTAGCGGCGGCGGCGTTGGCAGTTCGACTTCAGAAGGTACACTGGTCGCGCTCAGCACAAACAACACTTTATTGAACATCAATCCCGCGACACCGAACGTGGTCAACAGCGTTCGATTCATCAGCGGCCTGTTTCCTGGCGAAACAATTGTCGCGATTGATTACCGTCCTGCCAATGGACAACTGTATGGTCTGAGTGACGCCGGTCGCGTTTATACCATCAATGCAGTGACAGGCACGGCGACCTTGGTCAGCGCGGCGGCGTTGAATCCTGCCTTGAGTGGTACGCGGTTCGGATTTGATTTCAATCCAGCAGCAGACCGTATTCGCCTGGTTAGCAACACAGGGCAAGACCTGCGGCTCAACCCCACAACGGGCGCAGTCGCCGCAACAGACTCCACCCTAACCTTTGCAGCGGGTGATACGAATGCCGCAGCCACGCCGAACATTGTCAGCGTGGCTTATAACAATAGTTCTGCAGGCGTGAGTTCAACGACCCTTTATGGAATTGATGCAACGCAGGATGCGTTAGTTACACAAGGTTCAGCCAATGGCTCGCCGACGTCGCCCAACACCGGGCAACTGTTCACCATCGGCAAACTGGGCGTGGACACGACTGACCTGACGGGCTTCGACATTGCGCCGGGCGGCAATGCGGCTTTCGCTTCGCTGACGACGCAGGGCGCGACCGCTTCTCAGCTTTACACGATCAACCTGACGACGGGTGCGGCGACTCTGGTCGGCACGATTGGCGGCGGCGTGTTGATTCGTGATCTAGCATTTGTCCCGCGCGCTGAAAATATTTATGTGCTGACAAACAATAACCGTATCCTGGTGTCAAATTCAGGCACGCCTGGGACGGCTAACAACGCATTGACTATTTCTGGACTAACCGGCAACGAGAAAGTTACCGGCATTGATTTTCGCCCTGGTACGGGCCAGCTATTTGGCGTCACCGATGCCAGCCGCATTTATGTGATCAACACGTCCACCGGTGTCGCAACACAAGTAGGCACGGCAGCGTTCACACCGGCAGCAACGGGCACGTTCGGCATTGACTTCAATCCGTTGGTGGATCGCCTTCGCCTGATTGGTAGCGGTGGACAGAATTTGCGCATCAACCCAGCAACAGGCGCGGTAGCGGCAACCGACACAAATCTGGTTTTTGCGGCGGGGGATGTGAATGCCAGCGCAACGCCCAATGTTTCTGCGGCGGCCTACAGCGGCAACTTCGCCGGATCATCTTCAACCACGTTGTATGTGATTGACACCACGCTGAACGCGTTGTTGACACAAGGTTCGGTCAATGGCACGACTTCGCCGAACACAGGACAACTGTTCACGGTCGGTCCGTTAGGTGTTGATCCGACAGGCGTGATCGGCTTTGATATTTCGTCCAATAGCGGCGCGGCTTTCGCGACGTTCACTGTTGCGGGCAGCACGACGCCACAGCTTTACTCCATCAACCTGACAACAGGCACTGCAACGCTGATTGGACCGGTGGGTTCATTGGCGGGCGGCGAAACGGTGTTGGATGTAGCGGTAGGGCTGACTGCGCCAAATGTTTACGCGGTGACGGCAAGCAACCAGCTTGTCACTCTGACAGCCGGTACGCCGGGCACAATCACCAGTTCGCGTCAGATTTCAGGTTTAGCCAATGGTGAAAACGTTGTGGGTCTAGACTTCCGTCCGGCGACAGGACAACTGTTTGCGCTCAGCAGCACGGGGCGCATCTTCACAATTGATCCGGCGACGGGCGCGGCTCTGCAGGTTGGCTCGACCTCTCTCAATCCGGCGCTCAGCGGCACGAACTTCGGCTTCAACTTCAATCCGGTCGTGGATCGCATTCGGCTGGTCAGCAACACGGGCCAGGATTTGCGCCTGAACCCGCTGACGGGCACGGTCGCCGCGACAGATACCAATCTGACTTTTGCGGCGGGGGATGTGAATGCTAGCGCGACGCCGAATGTCGTGGCCGTGGCTTATAACAATAGCTTCTTTGGTACAACCACGACGACGCTTTATGGGATTGATGCGACGCTGGGCACGCTGGTGACGCAAGGCTCAGTAGGGGGCACTACAACGTCACCGAACACTGGAAAGCTTTTCACGGTCGGTTCACTGGGTGTCCCCGTTTCTGGCCGCGTC
>JBDSAM010000515.1:0-5232 GCA_039922135.1 Blastocatellia bacterium | reverse complement strand
CGAGTCTCGGCCTGAGCGGCTTCACCACACTGAAGATTGGCCCAGAGCACGAACTTCAATTCGTTGACGGCCTGCTGACAGGCACGCACGACGTGTCCGAAAGTCATTACCTTCTGCTTCAAGCCTTTTTGCCTGTGGCAGTGTTGACCGGAATCAGCCAGCATCTGGAAGAATATAACTACCTGACGCACGAATTCGGCGATACATGTCTGATTCTGACTGGCGACTGAGTAAAGCCGCAGTTGGGCTGAGAATTAGAGTTGTGAAAGCTCAGCCTTCAAAATTACGTGGCTGCGGCAGCGTACTTAAGTGATGGGTGCAGACCAGGCAGGGGTGAATTTGCAAAGCTTCGGCTTCCGGCTCCAGCACATCATTGATCCAATCCAAAAATCGCTGATAGCGCGCCAGCACCTGATCCGCCGAATCAGTCGCCGCGCCCATATCAAAGTGTGGCATCTTCGATTCCACCGCGAAAGGGCAAGCGTGGTGGCGTCCATCCGTCGCAACCACCGGGCGGCAGCGCGGGCAAATGCGAAAGCCGCGATCTTCGGCTTTCGCTACTGTAGATTGGTCAACTTCTCCAATCTCAATCTTCTTTGCCATCGAAGTCTGCATCCGTTCATTGATGTGGGCCTGTCCGACTTCCGCGACAAAATCCACGCCGCGCCCGAATGGAAAGACGCCTGCGTGCGATGAGTAAATACGGTTGGGATGAGACGCCACGAAGGCCTTCAATTTGGCCAGCGAATCCGGCGGGATCGGTTCCGCGTCTTCTCCGTGCAGGATCGAATAGTTGAGCACGACATCGGTGCGGTCGTCGGCTTCCAGCAATTTGATAAGGCGATCCGCCAGCACACCGTTGCTGAAGATCGTGAACCATCCGCGAAAGCCGCGTTCGCGCAATCCGCGCATCGCCCACAGCAGATTCTCCGGCGCAATCGTCGGCTCGCCGCCATAGAATTTGATAGTGCCCTCCATCGGAACCATTTCAAACACCGCGCTTAGCGTCTCTTCCGTGATGGGCTGATACCATCCGTCCGGGCGGCCTGAGACAATGCAGAAGTCACATTCGCGATTGCACTTCGATCCGGTATAAATGTGCAGGTCTGAAAGTTTCTCCATCCCACGGTCATACTGATCCCGGTCGGTATGAGCAGGAAAAAGCCATTCGTTTGGTTCAGGCATTTAATTCTCCTTCAGTTCGATTTTCTTCGTGAAGTCGGTACGGAACCGTAAGCGGTAGCGCGCGGGTGGAATCGTTGTCCCTCCCCCCCTCAATACAACCAAGTCGCTACCACTCCTTATACTGTACCGATGAAGCAAAGCAGCGAACGGCATTCTCCGGCAAAAACAATTTTATTTCATCACCCGTGCGCGGATGGCATTCGTCCGGGGCGTGCGCCTGCTCGGCTTCCAGAACTTCGCCGCCCGTCAGGCGAACGCGCCATTGCCATCGCGCTCCGTAATCAATCAGGGATTCGAGCTTGCCGGTCAGGTTTCCATCGTAATCTCCGCAGGCGCAAAGCCGGACATTTTCAGGCCGAAAAGCCAGTGAGCATTCGCCATCTTCGCCTGGCTGTAACAGTTTGAAATCGCCTGCGCTGACCGTCTTCACGATCTGGCCGCTGCGTTCGCCCGCCAGCAACTTCCAGCCGAAAAACTGCGCGGCTTGCGCGCTGCACGGATCCAACAGCAGTTCGCGCGGTTCTCCGCACTGTTCAATTCGCCCATCCAGCAACAGCGCAATACGATCAGCTATGGCTATCGCTTCTCGCTGGTCGTGCGTGACAAAGATGGTGGTGATTTGCAATCGTTGTTGCAGTTCACGCACAAGCAAACGCATTTCGCCGCGCAGGTTTTCATCCAGCGCTGAAAACGGCTCATCCAGCAGCAACACGCGCGGTTCCGTGACCAGAGCGCGAGCCAGCGCAACGCGCTGTTCCTGACCGCCGGACAGTTCGTGCGGTTTGCGCCGCTCGTACCCTTCCAGCCGAACCCATTGCAGGGCTTGAGCAACGCGGGCGACGATCTGGCCTTTATTGATTCGCCGCATTTTCAGCCCGAAGCCGATGTTTTCGGCAACGGTCATATACGGAAAAAGCAGTGGCTGTTGAAAGACCATGCTCGCGCCGCGCTGTTCCGCCGGGATTGGCAGGACGGAACTGCCATCAATAAGTACGTCGCCGCTGGCAGGCATCAGCAATCCGGCGACTGCTTTCAGCACAGTCGTTTTGCCGCAGCCTGACGGGCCAACCAGCACAACCAATTCGCCATGATTGATCGTCAACGTGAAATCGCGCAGCGCCTGCGTCGTGCCGTAATTGACCGACAGATGATCAAGTTTGAGTTCCGTCATTGCCGCAACACCTTCTCTCGCCAGTCCTTTTCCAACCGCTCCAGATATTGAGTGTCCGGTTCTGACAGTTGATGCTGCCCCAATTCAGCGACCGGCAATGTTGCAGGCCCCAGCGGCAACGCTTCGGCAGCGGCACGCATCGCTGGCGTCAGGCTTTCAAGCAAAAGTGGAAAGAGCGACCCCAATTCTCTACCCTGTTCCAAGGTATGCGCCGGCGACATCAGATGATTGATAACAACCAGCGCGCCCGCAGCATTGTTGGCATTGAACGGAATCGCCAGATAGCTGTAATTGCCGATGGTGCCTTCGTCGAAGACAAACGTCCGCGTGGTCGGCGGGTATTCACCGCGCGCGATTCGTTCTGACGCGAAGCTCGGCCCGTAGCTCATCGTGAAATCAATCTCGCTGTTGGCAAACAAACGGTCAGCTTCTTTCGGCGAAGTTGGATAGGTTTCGCCTTTGCGCCACAGGTAAGGTTTGATTTCGTTGAGGTAGGCAATCGCCTGGCCAGCAGCGCGTTGATAAAGCTGTTCGTCGAACTTGCCGTCAAAAGCTGCGCCGCCTGAATTTTGTTTCAGGTAAAAGAGCAGGATGTGCCGGATAAAGGCTGAGCCGGTGAAGTCTGGCGGGGCCAGGTACGTGAACCGGCCCGGCTGTGCCTTGATCCAGGAACGTAAGGTTTCAATCGAACGCGGCGGATCAGGCACGCGTGCAGTGTCGTACGCGATCACAAACTGTGCGCGTTGATATGGCGCTTCGTAGCCTTCGATTGGAGTTCCAAAATCTCGCTGCCGCGCGTCTTCAGCAAAGTGTTTGATGTTCGGCAAGCTTTCAGCGAACGGCCCCCACAGCACTTCGCCTTGTTTGGCAGTGCGGAAGTTTTCGCCATTGATCCAGACCAGATCAATCGTCCCGCCTGCGGTTTTGCCCGCACCTTTTTCATTCAGCAATTTGTTGATGATGTCGGCGACATCGCCCGTCGGCACAAAGCGTAGCGTGATGCCGTAATTCTGTTTGATGGTCGTGGCAACCGCGCTTTGATAATACCGGTTGCGAACTTCATCGCCCGACCACATACCAAAGTTGACCTCGCTGCCCTTGGCTTGAGCGACGATTTCTTCCCACCCGGTGCGATTGAACTGTTCGGCGGTTAGCGCCGGTTGCGTGGGCGGCGTGATCTTTGCGCAGCCGGAAAGCGAAGGCAAAAGTAAGAGTGTGCCAAAGAGCAGAAGCAAAAATTGGCAAGTCAAGAAACGGCTCGAAAAAAACATCACCGCTTCACCGCAGAGTCGCGGAGAACCGCAGAGGTTTCGCAGCGTTTTTGGTGACCTCTCTGCGCTGTCTCTGCTTCCTCCGCGTCTCTGCGGTGAAGGGAGTTCTACAAGCAGAATCCTGCCTGAATGATTTTTCTTCAGCATCTTCAAGTCTTGCCTACTGGCTCCTCCTTCAAAAAACGCGCGACGGAAAAAGCCGCCGCAGCCGCTGGCACAAGAAAGATCAATGACAGCGCCGCTGCAATTGCTTCGTCCCCGCCGCGCTGAAACGCCACCAGTGTCAATGGCAGCGTAACGATGCGACCGCCGCCAATCAACAGCGTTGTCAGGTATTGGCTCCAAGAAATCAGGAACGCGAACGATGCCGCCACTGCCAGGCCGGGCGCGATAGCCGGGAAGGTCACGTACCGCCAGACATCGAAGCCCCGCGCGCCCAGCGTTCGCGCCTGCGCTTCGTAATCCGGATCAAAGCGCGAAAAACTCCCCGTCAGCATCAGCGTGGCATAGGGCACGGTCGAAATTAGATGCGACAGCGCAACGCCAATCAGCGTATCGGTCAACCCATACCGCAAAAACAGCGAATGCACGCCCATCGTCGCTGCCAGCGACGGCGTCAGCACCGGAAGTAACAGTGCAAAGATCACAGCGCGCTTGCCGCGAAACTCCTGCCAGGCCAGCACGCGCCCCGCCGGAAGCGAAACTGCCACCGCCAACCCAGTGACCGCCAGCGCAATCAACAGGCTGGTGGTCAGCGCGGGCAACACCTCCGCTGTAGGCGAAAAGGCATACTTCCAGGCGCGAACGCTCCACACAGGTGGCAACAGCGAAGGCCAATACCAGGATTGTGCCAGCGACCGCGCCGCCAGCAACAACAGTGGAATGACCGCCAAGCCGCTGATGGCAGCCAGGGCGAATGCCTTCGCCACTTTTACCGATGTTGTTTTTATGGCTGTTTTCACAGGATAAATGGGCGCTCTAAGCCAAGCAGGGCACGGGTCAAACGCAAATACGCCCACGCCAGCGCCGCTGTCAGCAGCGTGCTGACCACCGCCAAAGCAATCGCGCCGGGCCGCATCGCCAGATTCGCGTCCAGGTAACGTTGTTGCGCTACCACCGAAAGCATCGCCGGAAACGGACGCCCCAGAATGAACGGCACTTCAAACGCGCCGAAGATAAACGCAAAGACAATCAGCGAAGACGACACGACTGCGGGCGCGACCAGTGGCAACGTCACATATCGGAACCGCTGCCAGGCCGAAGCGCCGAGCACGCGTGCCGCCTGTTCGTATTCGTCGCCGAGCTGCGCCAGCAGCGCCAAGGTCATCAGCGCGATGAACGGCACTTCTTTCAAGACATAGGCCAACACTATCCCTGCGCCATACCGATCATTGATCAGCGCGGGAAAGTCAGCAGGCTGTTGGATCAATCCCACGGTATAGGCCGCACGCGCCAACAACCCGCTGGGCGCAATCACGGTGATCAATGCGCCAGCCATCGCCAGATGCGGCACGGACAGTGGAATCTGCAATAGCAAATTGACCGTAAGGCTGCGCCGAGCCGCTTCGCGCAAGCCCAACGCCAACGCCAGCCCACCAACCGCCG
>JBDSAM010000514.1:0-12378 GCA_039922135.1 Blastocatellia bacterium | reverse complement strand
GATGAATTAAGCGAAAGCCAGATTGCGGCGGCAATTGTCGCGGCCCTAAGCTTCACGCAGCAGTCACGCGCTACCCAACCCAACGCGAAGCCTTCGGACGAACGTCCGAGCAAATGGAAAACAGCCGGACGGCTGGCGGCGGTAAATCAGAGGTAAGATCACTCGTCCGGCTTCCCTAGCTCTTGGAGAAAACTATGCGTGCCGTAATCCTGATTGCCATTCTTGGTCTCTTGTTGCCAGTCGGCGCGTTTGCTCAAACGCCATCTGCGCCGCCATCACCAACCACAAGCATTACCGCTCAACCAACGCCCCCGCCCGAGGCTCAAGCAGGGACTGGCCCGGTCGCGGTTCCCACGCCGACCGAGAAGGCAATGAGCTATTACCGTGGTGGCATTGCGCTGTGGATATTCAACACGCTCTGGGGATTTCTGATTCCAATCCTGTTCCTATTCACAGGCTTCTCCGCGCGCATTCGCGACTGGGCGCAGCGACTTGGCAGAAAGTGGTTTTTCGTGATCGGCATCTACTTCGCAATCTTCACAATCATCAACTTCGTGATTGAACTGCCGATTGATTACTATCAAAGCTTTGTCCGCGAGCATGCCTATGGATTATCAGATCAGGCATTTGGCAAGTGGTTCGGGGATGAGTTGAAAAGCCTGATGGTTGGGGTCGTGGTCGGCTTCCTGTTCCTTTGGGTTCCCTACCTCCTTCTTAAGAAAAGCCCGCAGCGATGGTGGCTTTATACGGGCTTGCTGACCATCCCCTTTCTATTTTTCACGATTATGATTCAGCCGGTCTTCATTGATCCGCTCTTCAATGATTTCGGGCCAATGAAGAATAAATCGCTTGAGACGAGAATCTTGACCTTGGCTGAACGCGCAGGCATCGAAGGCAGCCGCGTATATGAAGTCAATAAAAGCGCCGACACCAAACACCTCAACGCGTACGTTACCGGCTTCGGCAACACGAAGCGCATTGTGATGTGGGACACGCTGCTAAATCAGATGAACGAACGCGAAGTCCTAAGCGTGATGGGGCACGAGATGGGGCATTACGTACTGGGACACGTCTGGAAATCCATACTGTTCTTCTCGCTGGTGATTCTGCTGACGCTATACGCGATTCACCGGACGGCGCGCTGGATGCTCAATAGGCATCGTGACCGCTTTGGCTTCAGCGTGCTTTCGGATATCGCGTCGCTGCCGCTGATTATTCTGCTCTTCAGCGTGTACAGTTTCATCGTCACTCCCGCGGCCTTGGCCTTCACGCGCCATGCTGAGCATGAAGCCGACCGCTTCGCTCTGGAGATCACGCACGATAATCACGCGATGGCGACGGCCTTCACCAAGTTCGTCACCAACGACTTGGACAATCCCAGGCCGAACCTGCTGGTCAAGCTGTGGCAAAAGAGTCATCCGACCACTGGCGAGCGAATTGATTTCGCCAATGAATACCGGCCTTGGGAAAATGGTCAGCCTTTGGAATACAAACATCTTTTCAAAAACCCAAAGTAATGTTGAAGGTGCGTCTTGAAACTTGAACTTGAACTTGATGGAAAAACACTGGCGGTGGAATTTAGCTACGCTGATGGCTTGGTTCAGCTCAAGCACGCAGACCAAGTCCATAAAGCAATTATTAGTGAGCCGGAGCCGGGCCTTTTCGTCGTCCTGCTTAACAACCGCGTCTATCGCTGCTCCCCAGAGCAAAGCCCAGCGGGCGCGGCAGAGGTAATCGTCAATGGCCAGCGCATCCCTATAACTGTGCGTGATAAGAAGCACCTGCGCAGTGGAGCGGGCGGCGGCGCAAGCGCGACTGGCAAAGCAAGCTTAACTTCACCGATGCCTGGCAAGATTGTTCGTGTGCTGGTCAGCGCCGGAGACGAGGTTGCGGCGAATCAGGGCTTGCTGATTGTCGAAGCAATGAAGATGCAGAATGAAGTGCTGGCTCCCAAGGCGGGCAAAGTCACTGAAGTTCGTGTTGTTGAAGGTCAGACTGTCAATGCGGGTGAAACGCTGGCTGTCATCGAATAAGCCCTGTCATAGCAATTAGCCAAATTGCTCTACATAAAAAGAAACGCGGGTTTGCGATTGCTAGAATCGAAACCCGCGAGAGTGTCCACAATTGTGGTGAAGAGGAGAACGACGTTGAAAAACTTCAGGCAGCGCGCTTCTTGGCTTTCGCGCTGCTAGTCAGAACTTCGATGGCCTTCTTGAGCATCAAATCTTCAGCAGGTTTGGGCGCAACGACCACCGGCGGAGCGCCTTCCGCATTTCCGCGTGGCGCATTCGGTTTTGCCTGGTCTCCATCTTCATTACTGACTTCAGCCAGATCCGCACGCTTCACTTCAACGCTGGGTACAACACCATCCGTCATAAAAATCTTGCCGTTTGGCGAAGCATAGCGCGCCACTGTCAACAGCAACGCCGAACCATCATCCAGCGGAAACAATTCCTGCTCTGAACCCATTCCGAACAACGTGCGCTCGCCAATCACATCGCCGCGCTGATTTTCCATGATGGCAGCGGCAACCACTTCCGCCGCTCCAGCAGTCGTGCGATCAATGATGACGGCCAACGGCAGATCGGTCAGATCATTGTCCGGCTTGGCTTCATAAGTCGCCAGCAACTTATCTTTGCGCCCGATGGTCTTGGAGATCGTGCCTGACTTCAGGAAGAAATCGGCTACCGTCACACCTTCTTTCAAATCGCCTCCGGCGGAACCGCGCAGGTCAAGCACGATGGATTTCGCGCCTTTTTTGATTGCGTCTTTTACAGCAGCGGCAACCGCGTCAGACTGCCCTTTGCCCAAGGTTGGCACTTTCACGTAGCCAATCTGCTGCTCCATCGCTTTGACTTCAGGAGCCGCCGCTGGAACGTTGCCGCGCACAAGTTTGATCTTTTCAGTCTTGCGATTGATCAGCGCCAGTTCGACGCTGGAACCGGGCGCGCCGGTCAGCAGCGAACGCACATCGAACAAGTCCAGATCGCGCGTCGCATGGCCGTCAATGTATTCGATGACGTCGCCAACGCGGATGCCAGCTTTCTCTGCCGGTGAAGTCGGGACTACGGCAATTACATACGCGAAGCCCGAATACTGGCCAATGACCATCCCCGTCAGGTCGGTGTTGAGTTTGCCAGACTGGTACTCTTTGACTTGAGCAGGCAGCAGGTAAGCGCTGAATGGATCAAGCCCGTCGGTCAGCCCACGCAAAGCGCCAATGCGGACTTTTTCCAAATCAGGTTTTTCAACATATTCGTTGACGATGTGACGCACGACGTCTTCAAAAATCCGCAGTTGCGCATATGGGCCAGGCCCGGCGATGGCACGCACCATCGGATTATTCGAGTGCGAAAGCATTCCACCAACAACCGAATAGAGGGCGATGAAAGCGGAAAGCGTGACCAGCGTGAGCTTGCTGCGAATGGACATTGAATAGGCTCCTTGAAAGCTGCTTAGCCTGTGACGATCTGTTGAAGTCTTCGCCTGAAGTAGATCAGACATTATCTGTTGGGGAAAACACCGGGATGATACACCACAAAAAAAACGCCGCGCAAGCAAGGGCCTGTTGATCACTGACCCGTGTTCAGTGAATAGCCGATGTTGGCTATCTCAATTCAATACTTTTGAAATTCCAGCCAATCTTTCGGCCCTTTTTTAAAGAAGCCGCTGCCTGCAAAATCTCCGACAACAAAAAACGCCGCTCAGGTTTTGCGATCCGAGCGGCTTACAGGAGGATACCCCTTTGAAGAAACACCGGCTGGTGCTTTTCTCAGTGGACATACGCTACAGACGGCATTATCCAGTTACAGGTTTCTTCTTTTTCAAATTTACTTTGGGGCAATTTCGTCTTGACCAATGAAGCTTCGAAAGCAAGCCGGAAGGCTCACCTTAAAAGTAATGTCTAAAAGTAGTGCCTGACCAGCCATTCAGCTATGCAAACTGGTTTGTCGCCGCCTTCGCGTTCGATGGTAATAGCCCAGGTCAGTTGCTGGCCACGGGGAATCTCTTCCAGGTTTTGTAGTATGGCGCGCAGGCGAATCTTTGCGCCTGCCGGAACCGCCGAAACGAAGCGAACTTTGTTCAGGCCGTAGTTGATGCCCATTCTGATTGGCACTTTGATCTGCACGGTCTGCGCCATCAGATACGACAACAGCGATAGCGTTAGAAAGCCATGTGCGATGGTCGTGCCGTATGGTGATTCGTCCCGTGCCCGTTCGGTGTCCAGGTGAATCCATTGATGATCGCCGGTGGCTTCGGCGAATTGGTTGATGCGGTCTTGCGTGACTTCAAACCAATCGCCGACGGCGACTTCCTGGCCAACCAATGAGCGCAGTTCTTCGAAGCTGGTAATCTCTCTTGCGGGCATAAGGGGTCTCCTGATTTTGAATTTGCCTGTTTCTAAATCTGATTGATGGAAGCGAAACGTGGGGCATTCTAAATCGAAGCGCTAGAGATTGGTACGGATTGAACTGCGTGAAGCGCAATTGACAGGCTCGAAAATGGAAGTGTAGGCTTCATGCGGTTTCCAGTTCCCTCGTTTTCAATCTGTATCCACGAAAGGAAGATTCTCTATGAAAAAACTCAGTACAGTAATCTCAGTGTTTGCTTTCGCGGTTGCGATGGCCGTCGCGGGCTTTGCCCAATCGCCCGTCGCAGGCGAATGGGATATTGCCATGAACACGCCTGGCGGCGTGCAAAACTTCAAAGCCGTTCTAAAAGTTGACGGCGAAAAACTGACCGGTGAGGTCAAGCGCACTGCGGGCGCGCTGCCGCTGGCTGGCACGGTCAAAGGCAATGACGTGCAATTCAGTTACACAGTCAAATACAACGACAACGATCTGGCCATCACAATGACCGGCAAAGTTGACGGCGATGCGATGAAAGGCACGGTCAGCTTTGGTGGAATGGCCGAAGACGAATGGAGCGCCAAACGGGCTGCTGGCGCTGCGGTACCTGTGCCGGTTGCGTCATCCACGACCAATGTTGTTAACGTCACCGGCGCTTGGGATGTCGAGGTGCAAACCGATCAAGGCTCTGGCAATCCGGCTTTCACCTTCAAACAGGACGGCGAAAAGCTGACCGGCAGTTATAAAGGCGCGCTCGGCGAATCCACGCTGGCAGGCACGGTCAAAGGCGACAAGATCGAATTTTCATTCAAAGCCAGCAGTCAGGTCGAAGGAACGGTTACTTATACCGGCACCACCGATGGCAAGACGATGAAAGGGAAGGTCAGTCTGGCTGGCCTCGGCGAAGGCACATTCACCGGCAAGAAGAAGTAGCACGTTGATGTGGAGACATAAATTTGGAGTGCGGTAGCTCGGCGTCGCATTGGTAGTCCCTTATGTCAGTGGTCTGACTTGGGAGACTGCCAAAGCGACGCCGAGCCGTCGCACTCCAAATGGCTCAGCCTGCCAAAAGATTGGCAAACTGTTCTGCATCGTTCCGCTACCTCAGGAGCGGGCTTGGTTGCTGGATAGGACTTGCCACTCTGGTCGCCCTTCATTCGCCGCGCTCAGCTTTTGTAGTTCGCCAAGACATTGATGTAATGCCTGTGTACGCGATGCCCTGCCGCCTTTAGCTATCTCTGGGTGCAGTTAGATTGTAGCTTTTGATAGACCGAAAGCAGCTTGTTGACGTCATCCCCCTGACCTTGGCGGAAGGCGTTCTCCGTTTCCAGGATCAACTGGCTGATGGTGGTGAATGAGCGGATGACCAACCCGTTGCTCAATGTCACCGGTATGCTTGATCCGTAACAACTCAACGTAGTTGCCCCTCCGGTCGAGCCGCCTGATGGGAAATCCAACAAACTCAACTCTGCGGCTACATAAGACGCGATAAGCTGCGTGCGCGGTTGGGAGGCCAGGAATGGCGAGGGATCAAGCGCCAGCAAGACACTGGGATGATTGACGCCAACAGGAAGTCCCTTGTTCGCGTTGGGAACCTTGAGAGCGCCGCGCACTGCATTATGTGATCGCCGCAGTTGGCTGGCACGGAAACTCGGCGACGCAAAACAGACTGTCGCTCCACAGGTTGAGCTTGTATTGACGGCTTGCGGCTCGCCGTAAATGAAATCATCCATCGCCACCAGATCATTGTTGGCATCATTGACCGCCTGCGCGTCCAGCACGGTAGTGCCGCTGGTGATGCGCACGACTGCTATTTGCGGCGTGGTGAACGAAGCGCCAATGAAAGAGAGCGATTCGTGGACGGAGGAACCGGCGGGCGCAAAGCCGCTGAAGAGCAGACGTCCCTGAGCATCGAAGAATTCCAGCTTCGCGCTGTCGTTGCGTTCAACATCGCTGAAGACTACACCGAACCCGCTGACAACGGCGGGCGTCGCCGTACCGGGCACAAAAAACAATACGTCGGTTACGTTGCTGCCGATTGCTATGAATAGCCGTTCGGGACTGAACGTACGGAACAGCCCGGGAAAGGCAGGATTGAGATTGCCGAACTCAACCGCCGTTGAAGTGGCATTGCCCGCCTTGGCGCTGACTTGAAACCCAGAGCCAGGCGTCGCCAATATCAGGCCGCGCTGGGAATTCACATTGAAGAAGTTAGCCTGCAAATTATTGGGCGCTGAAGCGGCGTCCGGAACGCCATCCCAGTTGATTTCGCGCCGCCCAGTTGTGAACGTGCCGCCAATGCCGTTGTTCGCTCCCCCTAGGTCGGTGCGGAACTCATCCACCGCGCTCTGAATGTCTGCTGGCGTTGAGCCTGCCGCCTGGCGCACCGTCTGCGCATAGCCCGAAGGCGTCAGTGCCAACGCCAGCATCAATGAAGACAGGCTGGATAGGCTGGTCATTACTGCAAGCATCGCTTTGCGTCTGAGATTCTTTTTCATGCTTCAATACTCCTTCTATGGTTTATGGTGACCGGATAACAGAGTGATCGCGCTATGTTAAAGCAATAATTGTTCCTGCCGCTTCTACCTAGAGTCTGATTTGATGGCGAGCTTTGTTCAATCGCTTTACCTGAGCGGGCGTATTTACAGAATCGGACGTAAAGATGAGCCTCAAGCGCAGCTTGAGCAGTTAAGAGTCCCCATAGTAGTATGTCTGCGCGGTTGTAGTTCGTGCCGTTAATTCAACTTCACATCTTCAGAATCGTTCATCGGAGGACAACACCAGCTATGAATTCTATTACTCGTCGAGTGCTGCTCATCTGCGCTTTGCTCGCTATCTTTACAGTGGGCGTGGTCGTTGGCCAGAACAAGTTCGGTAAACCCAAGTCCGTCGTTCACGTCGTGACGCTGAAATGGAAGGCCGATTCAACGGCTGAACAGCGGCAGAAGGCAATTGACGGCGTCGCCGGCATGGCTGCCAAGGTTCCCGGCATCAAGAATGTCTGGCTGAAGACGCTGCGCGTCCAATCGCCATCGCAGGACAAACCATTTGACGTGGCGTTCGCCATCGAGTTCGAGAACGAAGCCGCTGTTAAGGCCTACGCGGATCATCCTGCTCACAAAGAATGGGAAGGCCTCTACCTGCCGATCCGCGAAGAAAGCCGTTCACACCAAGTCACCAACTGATCCGATTGCGGATTGTTGATTGAGGATGAAGATGGATTTCCCCTCTTCATCTTTCGCACTTCACAATACGCATTCCGCACTCAATGAAGCCTGCCACCGCGCCGGAAACCATCATTGCCGAAGAGCCTAAACGCAGTCACGCTGCGCGCACCTTTCACGCATTCAGCTATCGTGATTTCCGATTGCTCTGGTTCGGCGCATTCACATCCAGCGCCGGAACGTGGTTGCAGGAAGCGGCGCTGACCTGGATTCTCTATTACCTGACGCACGACATTCTTTATCTGGCGATCCTGCCTGTCTTCAGCACGGGGCCTGTTGTTCTCTTTACGTTGCTCGGCGGAGTGGTTGCCGACCGGATTGACCGCCGCCGCATTCTGCTGGTGTCGCAATGGACGCAATTGTTCTGCGCTACAACGCTGTCACTGCTCGCTTTTTTCAGAGCGCCGACGATAGTGCTGGTTTGGAGTGCGCTGGCGTTGTCGTTTGTGACGGGCTGCGCGCAGGCGTTCGGCGGTCCGGCCTATCAGGCGTTGATTCCGATGCTGGTTGAAAAGAAAGATTTGCCAAATGCGATTGCGCTTAATTCGATTCAGTTTCATCTGGCGCGCGTGGTCGGCCCAACCATCGGCAACATTCCTTTCTGGTTTTTTAATGAACAGCTTTTCGCCGCTGCCATCAGCTTCGGCATCAATGGCATCTCGTTCCTGGCGGTGATCGTGGCATTGATGTCGCTCAATGTTCGCTATATTCCCACAGTCAGTGTGGGTGGAATGCGCAGCCAGATGATCGAAGGACTGCGATTCGTCTGGCATAAGGAGGCGCTGCGATCGCTGACCTTTCTTTCGATGGCTTCCACGTTTTTAGGAATGCAGGTGACAATCTTCTTCGCCTACTTTGCGGGCGACGTCTTTCACACCGGAGGTTCAGGCAATGCGACGCTGATCTCCATCTCAGGCGCGGGAGCCGTGACCGGCGCTTTGATCGTCGCGGCCATCGGCAACGTCAACCACAAAGGGCGACTGGCAATGATTATGCAGATCGCCTTTGGCATTGCGATCATCGCTTTTACCCTCAGCGAATCAGTTTGGCTGGCATACCCGATCATCTTTATCGCCAGCATCTTTATGATGTTCGTCTTTTCGATGATCGCTTCGTTGGTACAACTGATTGTGACCGACGAAATGCGCGGGCGTGTAATGAGCATTTACATGCTCTCGTTCCGAGGCGGCGCCCCACTGGGCGCTGTGGCAACCAGATTCTTTGCAGGCCACTACCCGTTGACCCGCGTCTTGATGATCGAAGGCGCGCTGCTTTCAATCATCGCCCTGGCCTTCTTGCTTTCCCCTTCTAGCGTCAAAAGGCACTGATAAATCCTGATCGTTTATTTTTCCACGACTGATCCGAACTCTCCTGCCACTCTCTGCCTCTTTACCATCGAGGAAGGAAGATGGAAATCTCCAAACAGGAAATCTGGTATGTGCTGCGCGCGCAGGCTGGCGAACGCGAGGCGTTGGATGAACTGTTCCGCCTGATGCAGGAACCGCTCTACCGTTACATCGTCAGCCTAGTTTCATCGCGCTCGTTGGCCGAAGACATCCTGCAAGAGGTCTTCATCCTCATCTACCGTAAGCTCCGCTGGCTGCGCGAACCTGAACTGTTTCGCCCCTGGGCCTATCGCATCGCCACGCGCGAAACTTTCAAGCACATAAAACGCGAGCGACGCTGGGCGGATCAAAGCGTTGACGAAACCACGCTCGAAGACGTGCCCGCGCCGCCGCGCGATGCCCTGACGCCGCAACTGGTCGCTCAAATCGTTGCTCAGGTTTCCCCCGCCAGCCGCGCCGTCATCGTGCTGCATTACCTGCACGAAATGCCGCTTGGCGAAGTGGCCGACGTGCTGGGCTTGGCGCTAGGCACGGTCAAATCGCGCCTGGCGTATGGCCTGGGTTGTTTGCGGAAGCAGCTTTCAACCAACCAATAACTTAGAAAGGAGAATCGCAATGAAAAAGTTCTACCTGTTTGCAATGGTCATTGGCGCGGCGCTGCCGCTCTATTTCTTCATCACGTTCTTCGCCGAGCAGGGATTCGACGTGATGAAGTTTTTGAACGCGGCGTTTGCCAGCAAAGCGTCTACTGCGCTGATCGCCGATCTGCTGTTGAGCGCGCTGGTTGCATTCGTCTTCGTCGCCCGTGATGGCAAACAGCTTGGCATCAACAAACTTTGGATGGTGATCCCGGGGACTTGTCTGGTCGGGTTATCGTTCAGCCTGCCGCTCTACCTGTACTTCAGAGAAGTCAAAACGGGAGCGCGCCAGTCCAGTATGGGGGGCAAGTATGTCGAAGCCTGAACAAGGGAGTGTGAAATTTGCCTTGGCGGTGTTTGTCTTTTGCGAAGCCATCGCGTTACTGACGCTCGTCTGGTTCAAACTTCGGTAGTGATTCAAACGTCGGACGCCGCTCCCGGTCGGACTACTACTCAAACTTTTTCATTGATCGGAGGGAAGAATGGCAGAAACAAATCATCTCAATGCGGTGCGCGGCAAGGCGCTGGATCGGATTGATAAGAGCCAGCGCAATTACAAGCTGGCCTTCATCACAGCGGCGGCGCTGGAAACAGTCTTCGTCGTTGGCTTTCTGCTGCTGGCCGACATGCACAATCGCACGCATGTGCTGTTGCTGATTGCGACGATGGCGACGTATATGATCCTGGTCGCCGCCTTATTCGCCCTTGGAGCGCATGTCAGCCGCAACACGCAGACCGTGCTCAAAGCGGTTGAGCTGTTGAAAAAGCAGATCGAAGAATCGCGGCGATAATCCGAATAGCAGCGGGATACGTTTGCTCGGTTGCCCGTTTGCCGTTTGATTGCTTCCACGGCTTATTGCAAAGGAGAGGCTCAGGCATATAATTGCCTTGGGCTTTTTGCAGGCCGTAAGGAAAGCAATGAATCTGGTGGTTGATCAACAATTCGACAACAAGAGCATCGAGACGGGTAAAGCTGTCGAGGTTGAATGCGAATCTCAATGCAACAGCAAATGCTTTCTGGGCGAGCGCACAAAATTTAATGGGGGCATACCCAAATGAAGCGTCAGTGAAAAACTGGCGCTTTTGGTTTTTTGGCAGACAGTTATGGAGATCATTACCAAAGCGGCGCGGATGCGCGTCCTTTCGCGGAAACTTTGGACGGAAGAATCATCCATCGGCTTTGTGCCGACGATGGGCGCGCTGCACGAAGGCCACCTGAGCATGGTGCGCGACGCGCGGCGGATGACCGACGCCGTCATCGTTTCCATCTTTGTCAATCCGACGCAGTTTGATTCCGGCAGAGAGTTTGACCGTTACCCGCGCGATTTGGCGCGCGATGCCGATCTGCTGACCCCCATCGGCGTTGACTACATCTTTGCCCCAAGCGCCGAAGAACTTTACCCGCCGGGCTTCGCCAGCTATGTTGAAGTTGAAGGCTTGAGCAACAAGCTTGAAGGCATCTCGCGCCCCGGTCATTTCCGCAATGCAACGACAGGCTTGAACATCCTGCTTAATATTGTCCACCCGCAGTATCTTTTCCTCGGCCAACGCGATGCACAGCAGGTAGTCATCGTCAAAAAGTTGGTGCGCGATCAGCACTTTCCTGTGGATGTAATGGTCACCGCGATTGCCCGCGAGGCCGATGGGCTGGCCTGCGCCTCTCGCAATCTTCAGCTCTCGACCGAAGAACGCAAAGCCGCCCCTGTGCTCTATCGCGCCTTGCGCCAAGCTCAGGAAATGTTCCGCGACGGTGAACGCAACTCCGGCAGAATCCTGAAAGCCATGCGCAAGGAAATTGAAAAAGAGCCGCTGGCCAAAATTGATTACCTGGCTGTCACCGATACGGAAGGGCTTGATCCGCTGGACGACCTGACAGACCGGAAAGCGCTGGTCTCCGTCGCCGCACACTTCGGCAAGACCCGGCTGATTGATAACGTGGTGTTAAAAGATGATAGGTTCAAAGGAAAGACAGGCAGGCTGAAACTGGGGTAAATATCGTTACCGTACTGCGCGCATGAGCAAGCGGCTGACTGCGCGTTAAGGCCGCTTTCTCACTCACGGTACCGTGACATCGCTGTCTTGCTGTTGAACTACACGTTGAAACGGAAGTGCATCACGTCGCCGTCTTTAACAACGTATTCTTTTCCTTCCGAACGAAGCAAGCCTTTTTCTCTCGCCACTTTCTCACCCCCACAGACAATATAATCATCAAAGGCGATGGTTTCGGCTCGGATGAAGCCACGCTCGAAATCGGTGTGAATGACAGCGGCTGCTTTTGGAGCGGTGTCGCCCTTGTGAATTGTCCAAGCGCGGACTTCTTTTTCGCCCGCAGTGAAGTAGGTCTGCAAGCCCAGCAGGTGATAGGCCGCGCGAATCAGCCGATCCAGCCCGGCGGATTCCAGCCCAAGCGAAGACAGAAACTCCACGCGTTCTTCTTTCGATAACTCTGCCAATTCGGCTTCGATTTTGGCAGAAAAAGCGACAACTTCGGCAGGCTCGCCCTCTTTTTCGATCACCTCGCGCAGATCTTTGACGTACTTTCCTTCTTCGCCGGACAGCTCATCGTCAACAACGTTCGCGGCATACAGCACAGGCTTGGCCGTTAGCAGGCTGTAGGATTTCAGCGACGCCAACAGGTCTTTATCCAGCTTTGCTGAATTGATTGTCTTGCCATCGCTCAAAACTTCCATCACCGATTCGAGTGCGGCGACTTCGGCCTTTGCGTCGGCGTTGCCGCCCTTGGCGGCCTTGCGCGCGCGATCCAGGCTCTTTTCGACCGTTGCCAGATCGGCCAGCGCCAGTTCCAGATTGATGATTTCGC
>JBDSAM010000513.1:0-5165 GCA_039922135.1 Blastocatellia bacterium | reverse complement strand
CCTGCCCATAGGACGAAGAAGCCATAAACAACGCCAGTAGCAAGGCGGGCAGCACGAATTGCAGTCTGATTTTTATGGGGGACATGGTACTACCCTGTAACAAATGGCTTCTGACAGCTTCCAGCTTTGTTGCTCAAAAACCAAGGTTG
Source organism: Blastocatellia bacterium (assembly GCA_039922135.1). GTDB lineage: Bacteria > Acidobacteriota > Blastocatellia > RBC074 > RBC074 > RBC074. The sequence goes on along the minus strand of JBDSAM010000513.1, from coordinate 5,016 downwards.
TTATTGTCGGTTAGCTACCTTCGCGTAGCTGCTTTCTAAGCATGCTGGCGACGTAAATTAGCGCGCCCAGTACCAACAAAGATGCGGCTCCCAGAGCGACGGGAACCAAGTTCGAAGAGGGGGAATTCTTCGTGGGTGATTGTGCCTGACGGTTGCCGGTTGCCGTGACCACCAGTGGTGTTGCTGCCGCCAGTTGCGGCGGCGTTGGACTTACATCGTTAGTTATAGGCGTTGCCGTGAGGGTGACTGGAATTGGAGTTGGCTCCGGTGTTGATGCCGTGCGCGGCGCTGTTTTGGCGGAAGACTGACCTGAGCTTTTTCGTGACGGGCGCGTGGATTTGTCTTCTTGTTCACGCACGCCAGGGAAGACATCTTCAGGGCCGTATTTTGAGAGAGATTTCTTTTTGTCTGGCGACAAACCTTGTTGGCCCTGTTGGCCCTGCTGATTGCGTGGCGGAGATTGGACAAAGGTGATTTGCCCTGTCACAGCTTCAGCCTTCGCAAAAAGGGTCAGTAATGTGGCGATCAGAATCAGGGGGAATGATTTGGTTTTCATACAACACCTGCTAACGGGCACTTTACCGGAAGTACAGAATCAAAGTGGTGATCAGGGTGATCAATGCGATGGTTAGAGTAACAGCAATCGCCGTTGTCAGCGCAATGGCGACGCGATCTTTTTTCACTTCCCTCGTGACGGCAGCGACTTTCGCCTGCGATTCGGCCAGTTGACTGGTGAACCTTTCGGCGACGTCGCGCGTCTGCTGTTCGGCGGCGGCGCGCATTTCGGATTCGCGGCGCGCGACGGCTTCGGCGCGGCGGTTAAGCTCTTCGATCTCGCGGCCTTTGATCTCGGCCTCGCGCATTCTGGCTTCGGCCTCGGCTTTGCGACGTTCAGCTTCCTGACGGTCGAGTTCGGCGACGCGCGCGTGCCGTTCGGCTTCGGCGCGTGCCCGGGCTTCCGCATCGGCGGCAGTTCGGGCGGCTTCGGCTTCGCGGCGCGCCTGGGCGGATTCGAAGTTGGAAGCCTGCGCCTGATTCAATTCGCGCGTTGCACGCCGTTGAACCTCTTCGACCCGAAGTTCGGCCTCGGTGCGCAACTCTGTCTCTTTGCGCGCTGCTTCTTCGGCCTCGCGCGTCTTGGCTTTGGCTTCGGCCAGGGCAGCGTCCAGCCGCGCAGTTGAGATGGTGGCTGGAACAGCCACGGCAGTTTCCATGTTGATCCCGCAAAACTGGCAAATGGCGCGGCCTGTCGCTAGTTCGCATTGCAGCGTTTGACAGAAATGCTTGCGCGGCGTGGCGTGCGGGAACTGATGGCAACCGGCGCAGGCGGGTTGTGGCGCGCCCCATTCCAGCACCGCGTGATATTTGCGTAGCGTCTGGTCATCAAAATCCACCATCGTCACCGCACAACGATCGCAGGCGTATACGCGCGGGTTCAGCGAACTCAGGCAGAACGGGCATTCTTTGATCGAAGCACCAGGGATATCTTTTTCCCAGGCATTGAAAGTCTGGCAATTGCAGCAAAAGACCCATTGGCCGTCATAGGGGAAATTGCTGCTCAGCGTGTGCGCATCGGCGCTTTCGCGGCAAATCACGGCGCGGCTGGTGCGCGGCATGGGGAAATTAGCGCGATGGGTTAAGCAATGAATTTTGATGATGTCAGCTAGCATTTAGCATTATCTGCGGTTAGTTATCAGCGGTCAGTGGTGGAACAAGATGGCATCTTGTTCCACCACAAACCTACTTCAAACTTTGATTGCCTGTTTAATCAATTCAGCGATGCCGAACGTTCCGTCTTTCTTTGTCATCGCCGGATTGGGCGTCCAGCCGGGCGACTGGCGCAAGAACGAATGGCTGTCACCAAGCATCAAACCGATGAAGACTTCAGCTACGATGCGGCCGCCGACAGGCCCTAGCACAATGGGCGAATCGTCATTTTTGAACTGCTGCTGCGCCTCGGCCAGTATGTAGAACCAGAGCGGAGCATTCTTTTTGAAGGAATCGCCGAACTCTGTGATTGACAGGTTTTCATCAGCATCATCCTTCGTCGCCTTGCCGACGCGCAGCTTATCATCGGGAATCGGTGTCAGGCCCATCTGTTTGGCGACAGCCTGACCTGACGGCAGTCCCAGCCGCAGGCTGCGCAGCAGATTTCTTTTTGCCAGCGAACTAGGGCTTGACGCTGTCGAGGGAGGAAGCCCACCGAGCGGATCCACCAGCGACGAATCAATCTTATAGGCGGGCTGCAAGCGTGTCGGGCCAAACTTCGGTGGCTTATCGCCCATGTCGAAAAACAGGCTCCAATCAATCGCAAAAGTCGAGGGGAATTCGCGGAAGCCGTTCAAGCTTTCGTTGCCATCGGCCGATGTGAAAATCGGCAGTCTGCCATTGCCTTCCGGCCCGCCCGTGGTCATCGTCGTGTTCAGGCGATACTGCGGGCGGATCATCGAATGGCCAAAGCGATAGGCCGCGACCGAGAACTCAACGGGGATGAATGGATCATTGCGCCATTTGTAAACACGCAAGTCCGGCTTCGATTCAGTGATCGGCTTTTTCGTCTTCAGGTGCGGCAGGATGCTGAAGACCATATCCTGGCCGACAATCTTTGGCAGAAAGTCTTGCAGCACAACCCATTGATAATGCCAACGCACCTGCCGCTGAATCTCGTCAAATGATTCATTGGGGCCGCACAGGTCAGCCATCGAGTTGTGAAAGCGCAGCATCGCCGCGTGCAATTGCGCAACGATGACGTTCTCGTCATTGCGTGGGTCACCAATCAGGGCGCGTGCGCGGCTGGTTTCGCTTTTATGGCGCGGCAGATCGCGCACATTCTTATCGAAGCGCTCAGCGCCGGTCAGACGCCGACCGAGCCGGAAATGCCTGCCGTCATCTTCGTACAGGTACGGCTGATCGGAAGGGCCTCGCCCGTATACGCTGTCCAGATCGAAGCGCGGGGTGCGAAAGTCCGTAAGCGAATCGGGGTCGTTCTGTTTTTCCAGGCTGCTGATTGGGTCGAAGGTCAGGTCATGATCAATGAACTGGCCCAGATAGGTGAAACCGGAAGCGATATTGCGACTCTCTTCGTCATCGCCTTCCGGGTCGTTTTCAGACGTTGGCTCTTCTTCGGCCTCGGCGACCATCTCTTCGCTTAGGGCATCCAGGTCTTCCACGAAGAACTTCGCCGCGGGCAGGGTGCGGAACATCCGTCCGAAGCGGCCTTCAAACTGCGGCGACGAGGGTGTTGAATCCAGGCCGCGCAGCAGGCCGTGAAATTTGGGGCGCGGCGTTGCAGTAGTTTGAGAAGCGTTGGCAGGCGTGGTTGTCTCGTTACTCATCAAAATACCTCCGAATGTCTGACAAACTTCAGTTTGTCGCGGTCTAGGCAATCGCTGACTGGGTACGCCAACGACAAACTGAAATTTGCCGGACATCAACCATCAGTTATTAATCAATCGCCAGAGCTTTTCAGGTCTGAGCGGCATATCCACGTGTTTAAGGCCAAAGGGCGCAAGCGCGTCAATCACGGCGTTGGCGACGGCGGGCGTTGAGCCGATGGTTCCGGCTTCGCCGACGCCTTTCGCGCCCTGCGGATTGACGTTGGTTTCGGTCACCACGTGATCGAGTTCGAAATGGGGCAATTGAAAAGCTTTTGGAACGGCATAATCCATCAATCGGAACTACGTAACACCTCAATTCGGCCGAAAGCGAATCGGTGTGCGAGCCTCGAGGGGCAGATGGGGACTGGCACGAGTCTAGAAAATGCTGCGCGAGCCAACCTGCCCAGATTACGGTCTACACTGTCTTCAAATGCCGCCTGAGTGAGTCAGAGCAATGGTTGAAATTGCTAAATAGTTGAAATTGAATGTATAGAACTTGAGATGGCCAGTGACTACCGACCGTTTGTAAAGCAGCGGCACTCTACCACTGGCTACTGTTTTATTTCAATGTCCAGATGCCTGCGCTCTTGTGTCGCGTTGTTTGGCAAACGATTTTTCGGTGTGTATACTCCGCACCTTTAATCGAGCACTCATAAATTCACCAGCGACACTGTGCAGGCTAGAATGATCCACAAAGGGGTACGACTAGCGAAGAAAGCCTCGTACTCTTTGCGGATGGATCAACAGCCTTGGCACAATCGCTCAATCATTGAAGGAGCAAATCAATTTTATGGCATCTGCGAATGGCGATCATAAAGCCAATGTCGCCACTGGAGACGTTGGCAAAGTAGTGCAGATCATCGGCCCGGTTGTAGACATAGAATTTACTGAAGGCTATCTGCCGCCTATCTATCAGGCATTGCGGGTGGTCAGCGAAGGGTTCGATGTGCCAACAGCGATCAACGTCATCTGCGAAGTTCAACAACATTTGGGCGAAGGCCGCGTCCGCACGGTTTCAATGCTGCCGACAGATGGAATGGTGCGCGGGATGAAAGCGATTGATACCGGCGGTTCGATCAAAGTGCCGGTAGGCAATGGCACTCTGGGCCGCATTATCAATGTTATCGGTGATCCGGTGGATGAACGCGGGCCGGTTCCGGCGACAGACTATTATCCGATTCATCGCCATGCGCCTACCTTTGCAGAGCAATCCACCGACTTAGAGATGCTGATCACCGGCATCAAAGTCATTGACTTGATCCAGCCGTTCCTGAAAGGCGGAAAGATCGGACTGTTCGGCGGCGCGGGCGTGGGCAAGACCGTCACGATCATGGAATTGATCAACAACATCGCCAAAGCGCACGGCGGATTTTCGGTTTTTGCAGGCGTCGGCGAACGCACGCGCGAAGGCAACGATTTGTGGATGGAAATGCGCGAATCAGGCGTGATCAATGATGAAGACATTACGAAATCGAAAGTGTCTCTGGTTTATGGCCAGATGACCGAACCCCCAGGAGCGCGCCTGCGCGTGGCGCTGTCTGGGTTGACCGTCGCCGAATACTTCCGCGACCAGGGCCAGGACGTGCTGCTGTTCATTGACAACATCTTCCGTTTTACGCAGGCCGGTTCTGAAGTGTCG
>JBDSAM010000512.1:0-8767 GCA_039922135.1 Blastocatellia bacterium | reverse complement strand
TACAACAAGAAAAGACAGCCAGGGTCGGCGTTAAAAACAAACGGCTCAAGGCTGCGCGCAGCACAGAGTATCTGCTCAAAGTGATCAACACCCAATAAGTTCAACATTTATGATGCGATTGCCCTGCAATTTTTCTGTTGTTTGACCGCCTAATGGTAGTCGTCGAGAATACTTCTGCCTGTATCCGTATACCAAAAGGATTAACCGAGATGACAAGAGAAGAGGCCCGGGCGCGATTTGCCGAAGCTGTCGTACGTGACGAAAACGATCTGGAATTGGATCAAGCCTCATTACTCATCGCCGCCGAAGAGTACCCCGGCCTGGAGATCGAGGATTACCTCGCCCAACTCGACCGCCTGGCTGAAATTGCGAAAACCGAGGACGATTCCAGCGCTAGCCCCCTCGTGCGAATAATGCGGCTACGCCATCTGTTATTCGATGAATGGGGGTTTCGCGGTAATACCGGAAACTACCACGATGCGCGGAACAGTTTTTTGAATCAGGTGATAGATCGCCGCACTGGCATTCCGATCACATTGTCAGTCATTTATCTGGAAGTGGCGCGGCGCATCGGCCTGAAACTTTTCGGCGTCGGAATGCCGGGCCATTTTATAGTCAAGTATCCGTCTGATCTGTCCGCAGATGAGCAGGAGATTTTTGTTGATCCATTCCACGGCGGGCGATTGCTGACCGAAGAGCAATGCCGCAAAATAATCGATGAGGCGTATAAAGGCGAGATGAAGTTTCAGTCAGCTTTCCTTCGGGCTGTAACCAGAAAGCAGATACTGATTCGTATGCTGCAAAATCTGAAAGCCATCTATGCAAACGCGCTGGATCATCACAAAATGCTAAGCGTGATTGAACGAATATTGCTTATCACCCCGGATGCGATCACAGAGATTCGTGATCGCGGATTAGTCCTTTTTGCGCGCTCGCGCTACAGCGAAGCCAGAGTGGATTTGGAAGAATACCTGCGCCGCAAGCCAATGGCAGAAGATGTGGCAGAGATTAAAAAACAGCTTTCCCAATTACGACAGCGCCAGGCATTGTTGAATTAACAGGTGCTGGCGCTTAAAAGAAAAAACGCTCGGCTCGAACACCAAGCCGGACGCTTTTTATACCTTAATCTGTTTGCTAGCCTGAAGATTTACTTGGTCGCCAATTCGTTGACGTGCCCTGTCAGCCGCGCTTTGTGGCGAGCCGCTGCGTTGCGATGCAGGATGCCCTTCTGAACCGACTTATCAATTGCCGAAATCGTCTCTGGCAACAAGGCCTGAGCGTCTTGGGAATTGCCCGTGTCAATTACCGCACGCAGCTTTTTTATGGAAGTGCGCAGACGAGTGCGATTTTTAGTGTTAATAGCATTGCGGCTCACATTTTGGCGGTCGCGTTTTTCAGCAGATCTATGATTTGGCATATCCTTATGAAATCCTTGTTACACAAACTGTTGTTACATAAGCTGGACGTTAGAAAGTGCGCGAGTATAGGGATGGCACATTAGGCTGTCAAGCTAGTTAACAAATCCTGGTAGTGTCCTATAAGTGTGTTGCTGACCGATTCAACCTTATTAGCTGGATAGAGATTGCAGGGCTGCAACACACTTATAGGACACGACTCAAATTTCCCCTTTTCCACGGACGTGCAGAAATGCTAGATTATGGCTGCACCGTAATAGACCTCGTTTCCCGCTTTTAGTATTCGATCATTGATCAGGTTCCTGCCCAGCCCCCGCAATCAGTAGATTGAGAAATCAACTAAGGAGAGTTTTCGATGGTAGTCTGTCCGTCCTGCGGAAGTTCCCGAATTCGGAATGGTTACAAACCGGCACCGTTCTGGTTACAAGTGATCGGAATGCGCGGGTTGTTATGCGATAGCTGCAATTTTCCCTTCCGTGCATTTTCACCGCTGCCGCCCAAAAGCCGCCGCCCACAACACGCCCTGCGCAAAGCTGATGTGTTCAATTCCGCGCCCGTAGTTGATTTGTCGCAGATTCGGCAGAAACCGGCATTGGAAAAACACGAAGTCCGCGTGGGCGCATCACCGATGGAAAGGCTTGAATCGAAAGTTGCGACAGCGCCTGTAGAAAAATTTGAGTTTGCTACCTCTCCTTCGTCCGCCCCTTTATCTGCGCAAATCGTCACCGACCAAATTGCGCCAGCGCGTAACAATCTATGCACGGAGATTACCCAAATTAACGGACAGGCCACACGGAGGATAATCAAGGTTCCGGCCCGGCCGCCCGCGACCCACGTGCAACCCGCGCCAGATTCGCCATCGCAAAGCTGCCCTGAGTGCAATTCGCATAACATCAAACGACGACGCCGGAATTTTCTCGAGCGGACGCTCCCCACCTATAGCGAACACAAGGCCTACAATTGCCGTGACTGCGACGCATCTTTCTACGCCAAGAGCGAAGAGCGCGAAGCCCGATCCGCTTCTGCCATCGGGCCTGACGTGCCCTCTCTCGAATCATCGCGTTTCAACGGTGAGCTAAGGGCGCAGCAAAAAAGGTAAGGCCCTGCGGCCATAAACCAACACTCCCATTCGCACATCCTCCGGCAATGCCGGAAAGCTTAGTGTTGCTTCGATTACCTGGCCAGCCGCCAGACTGATTCGCCCATCTGGCGGAGACTCACGTCCGGCCACAGATTTTCTTTCTTTCAACTTATATTCCCGGCACTGTTCATCCAGTATATAGGTCCGCCCCGTTTCGCGAATCAACCAACGTCCACGGCTCAAACTGTAAGTAGGCAAATCGACCTCGTCAGGCATGTCCAGCGCGTAGGCCGCCAGCCGCACATTGGTCTCATTTGCTTGCCGCGTAACAGACGCAATAGCTAGTCTGACGTCTCCTTCAGCTTCATCGCCCGGCGCGCAAGCTTGAAGCTTGCTCAACGTCGCCGCCACCGCCGTCCGCCGTTGTGCATCAGGATCACGGCCAGCGCATCCAACCGGAAGCAGGCACAAGCTCACAATCAGGACTAATCTACATTTCCCTCCGTCTCTTTCTTTCTTCATCGCTTTACTTCTCCACATAAGGGCGTGACTGAACGATGTAAATCTGACTACCAATGGTTAGCCATTCAATGTCTTGATCTCGCCCACCGAAAACCCGCTTGATCTGCAGGGCGGCGCGCGCTAGCCGCCGCACAACGGCGTCGGTCAGCACGGCACGTTCGGTCTCAATCTTTACCTCGCACACGCCGCCGCGTTCATTGAAGGTGAGCATAGTATCGTCGCCTGAACGGGTCAGCACCCGCACCGCGCCATTCCCCCTGGCTTGCGGATTGAAGAGCAACTGTTCGGGGACACGGCGGCCTTCGACAACGCGAATCCCCAAGCCACGTTTGGCGTTAATGTATACCGACCGACGGTCTTCGCGGTCAAAGATGTTGGTGGTAATCAGCACGCCTGCCGCTTCGGCGTTCATCCCTTCTTGAATTAGCACTGCCGGATAAACTGCCGAATGATTGATGCCAAAGCTTTCGCGCGACTCGTAGGCTTCATAATTCCACAGTGAAGCCCAAACAGTCTTGACGGCGTCAACCAAAGCCGCGTCGTCGCGCACATTCGGCACGCTGGTGTACAGTCCCGCACCACTAAAGTTTGGCAAGTCTTCAGAGTTGGTCGAACTGCGAGCAAAAATGCCTTTTTCGCCGAACAACAAGCGTTTCTTTTCAATTACCGCGCGAGCAAAACCAGCATTCAGTTTTCCATTTTGAATTTTCGCTCTTAGTTCGGCCAGCCACTGTTTGCGATAGGCCGGATCGTGATTGAAGCGATCATTGCCCAGCATTTCCAAAATTACTTCGTCAAGTTTGTTCTCGGTGATGAATTGCTGGTAGTGAAAAAACGGAATCGTGAACCCAGGCGGGACGTTGATGCCGACGATATGGCCACTTCGCATGGCGTGTATGACTTCTCCCAGATTGGCAGATTTCGCACCGAACCGTTTGGCGTCTTCCCGGCGCTGGTCTTTCAGCGCGACAAGCTTTTTGAAATCGAGATCAGCTTCTGGCGTCAGCAGGTCTGACCGTTGGGCCAGCTTGCGTCCGGCTTCGGCGGTTTCATTCGTATCGGCACGCCGCAGCGTGTAGCCATCCTCGCGCGTTTCGAAGTAGACGAACTTGCCTTCCAGTGGTTTGAACAATTCCGCGGCACCTTTGATGTAAGCGTTCGGGACACCCCAACCTTTGGTCAACAGATTAACGTGTGCCAATGGCGTCGAAAAAGCAGTGGTAATGACACCTGATACCGGCGTCAAGCTGATTGGTGATTCGTGAAAGATGACAATCTCATTGCGATCAAGAATCGTCTCGTCGGTGATACGATACAGGATGCGCAACACGCCAGCGGCCCTTGCCTGATTGATTGGCAGATAGTCCTGCTGCACGTTAATGTCAGTGGATAACAGCCGCGGTACGTCAGAGGCTTGGGCCGACGCCTCTTCCTGCTTTGCCGAATTCGGTTTGAATGAGACGGGCGCAAAGAAGCTGCGGCTGATGGTTTGATAAGCCTCGCGAATAATTTCCGCCGTTGCCATATCGCCTTCCCAAAATTCAAAGGTGAACTCGCCCCGCTTCATTTGGCAGGCAACTGTGCCGAGGATGAAGCGGCGGTTTGATTCAAGATAGTTGTGTTTGAAAAATTCGCGGCCACGTTCGAGCGTGAGATAATTCGCGCTCACAAATTCTGAATGGAATGAATAACGTTTTGAATTGATGTAAAAGATTCGCTTGTCAGAATCCGGTTGAGCTGCCCGGTCAATAACGAACATCAGATGTGGCAGCGCATAAAAGCGCCCCTGATAGTAAATGCGGGATAGCCGGTCGAATTCGGCCCGCGACGTAATGCGCGGCAGCGAGCGTGAGGAGGCTGTTGATGAAGCGAATTTGCTTCGCGGCTGGGCAAGGATGGAAACGCAGAGCGACAATATCAGAACGATTCGCAGCATGGCTGAAACTGTACCGGCTTATGGCGAAACTGCAAACTTGAGCGTGAAATTAACGTGACGAAACTCGAACAAAAGCTGATTGCGGCATTACGGCGGCTTGGTATTGAAGATACGCCTTCGCTATTGGTCGCTGTCTCCGGCGGTGCGGATTCGGTGTCGTTGCTGGACGCGCTGACGCGTCTAAACAAACATGGAAAATTACCGGCGCGGATTTTGATCGCTCATCTGAACCACCAACTGCGCGGAGAAGAGTCGGATGAGGACGAAGCGTTTGTGATCCAACTTGCCAGGCAAAATGATCTTGAATACTTTGTTGAGCATTCCCCTGTTGCTGAAATCACGCGGAACGAAAAGGCCAATCTGGAAGCAACCGCTCGGCGATTGCGCTACGAATTTCTGGAGCGCATGGCGCAAGCCTGCGGCACAAGCGTCGTTCTGACGGCTCATACGCAGGATGATCAAGCGGAGACGATCTTGATGCGATTGTTACGCGGCAGCGGCGCGGACGGATTGCGCGGCATTCACCCGGTTCGGCGATTGAGCCAATCGGTCGAATTGGTTCGCCCAATGCTTGCGGTGGCACGATCCGAAGTGATTGAACACTGCGAACGCTACCAATTGAAATTTCGCACCGACAGTTCGAACAATCTGCTGGATTTCACCCGTAACCGCATCCGGCAGGAGTTGCTCCCATTGATGCGAAGTTTCAATCCGCGCAGCAATGAAGCGTTGACGCGGATGGCCGATTTGTTGGTGGAAGACCACGACGTTCTGCACCAGATCGCGCTAGATGCCCTGGCCGAAGCGAGGAAGGAGACGGGTCTAAGTGCCAAAACACTACGTGAACAGGCTCCGGCAATCCGCCACCGTGTGCTGCGGTTGTGGCTAAAAGAGGAGCGTGGCAGTTTGCACCGGATTGAAGCGGTTCATCTGAAGGCGATTGAACAATTGATCCTGCGCAACCACGGCGGACGCGTAATTGAGTTGCCTGCGGATTGGAGAGTGCGATTAAAATCCGGGATTTTAATCGCTCATCGTCTGAGACAAACGCCTTAGCTAAAACCGAGAAACTTAGTATGGACTGAAACAGTTTTGGGAAATCATTTGCGGCATAATGTGGAAACCTGTAGTGTTTTGGGGGCGTCTACACTTTTGCCAGGGAAATGGCGAGCGAAATTCGAATTGATAGACTAAAATGCAGGGCAGGTTTTCAACGGAGGTAAGCAACTTTGAACTCGACAGTAAGACAAGTAATTTTTTGGGTAGTAATCATTGGTGGAGCAATTTTGCTCTATCGTTTCTTCCGGAATCCCAGCGGCAGCCAGCCGATCAGTATGGGATATTCACAGTTAATTCAGGCAGTGGATCGTGGAGATGTAGAAACTGCGACGATTGAGCACGAAAAAGTGTACGGCAAGCTCAAGAGCGACAAACGCGGTTACACGACAGAACTGGCTAATGAGTTCGTCGCGCGCGACTTGAACGACTTGATGAATAAGAAGAGCGTGTCGGTTGATTTCAAAAGCGCCGCATCCAGCGGGATCTGGATGCAGGCGATCATCTTTTACGCGCCATTTGTGTTAATCATCGGGCTGTGGATTTTCATGCTGCGGCAGATGCAATCTGGCGGCAATAAAGCGCTCTCGTTCGGCAAGGCCCGCGCCAAGCTGCTTTCGAATCAGCAGAAACGCGTAACCTTCAAGGACGTTGCTGGCGTGGATGAAGCCAAGGAAGAACTGCAAGAGATTATTGAGTTTTTGAAAGAGCCACAGAAGTTTCAGAAGCTCGGCGGGCGCATTCCGAAGGGCGTACTGATGATGGGGCCTCCCGGTACGGGCAAAACCCTGATGGCGCGCGCAATCGCGGGCGAAGCAAACGTTCCGTTCTTCTCGATTTCGGGTTCCGACTTCGTGGAAATGTTCGTCGGCGTCGGTGCCAGCCGCGTACGCGACCTGTTTGAGCAGGGCAAGAAAAACGCGCCGTGCATTATCTTTATTGACGAAATTGATGCCGTCGGACGCCATCGCGGCGCGGGGCTGGGCGGCGGTCACGACGAGCGTGAACAGACGCTGAACCAATTGCTAGTGGAAATGGACGGCTTTGAGTCAAACGACGGGGTAATCCTGGTCGCTTCGACCAACCGCCCGGACGTACTTGATCCGGCATTGCTGCGCCCGGGACGCTTTGACCGCCGCGTGGTCGTCAATCGTCCGGACGTCAGGGGACGCGAAGGCATCCTGGCCGTCCACACGCGCAAGATTCCGCTCAGCGAGGATTTTGATATTTCCGTCATCGCTCGCGGCACGCCAGGCTTTACCGGCGCCGATCTGGCCAATCTAGTCAACGAAGCCGCGCTGAACGCCGCTCGCTTTAATAAGAAGACGGTGGGGATGTACGACTTCGAGTGGGCTAAGGACAAGGTGATGATGGGTTCCGAGCGTAAGTCAGCCGTCATGTCCGATGACGAGAAGAAGACGACGGCCTATCACGAGGCCGGCCACACCATCGTCGGCATGAAAGTTCCGAACGCTGACCCGGTGCATAAGGTCACTATCATCCCGCGCGGCATGGCGCTTGGCCTAACGCAGCAATTGCCAGAGGGTGACCGTTATACTCATTCGCTTGATTACATCGAAGGTTCCATTGCCATTCTGATGGGCGGGCGATTGGCCGAAGACATCTTCCTGGGCAAGGTCACGACCGGCGCATCGAATGACATCGAGCGCGCTACGGAATTGGCTCGGCGCATGGTCTGCGAATTCGGTATGTCGAACATGGGGCCGCTGACTTACGGCAAAAAGGAAGAGCAAATCTTTCTTGGCCGCGAGATCGCGCAGCATCAGGACTACAGCGAAGACACTGCGGTCAAGATTGATCAAGAAGTAAAGCGTATAGTGATGGATCAATACGACCGTGCGCGCCAGATCATTCTTGAACACCGTGATGCGCTTGACCGGCTGGCGCAGGAACTGCTGGTGCGCGAGACGCTTGATGCCGTGCAAATTCGCCGCGTTATTGCGGGCCTGCCGTTGGATGACGACACTCCGTCGCCCAGCCCGCGCCCCGGCTCTGACAAGCCCGTGGACAAAGAACCTGTGCTGAAGCCGATCCTGCCTCCGATCACGGGTGGCAATCCGGCGACCGCGTAGAGGTCTTCAATAACTGAACACTCGAAAGGGTGAAGGGGAAAATAGATCCTCTTCACCCTTTGCTTTGCCCAACCATCAGTCCACCTGTCGAACCTATGACCTCCAGACTCGCGTTCGCCATTGTGACCTTTGTGCTGGTATTGGCCAGTACAAAGGGAACTCCGCAATCAAAGCCGCAGCCTGTTTCCGCCATCAGGCCAACAATCAAATTTACAGATGTGACAAAAAATGCAGGCATTAACTTTCTAAACGCCTCATCTCCGGAAAAAAGGTACATCGTTGAGAGCATGAGCGGCGGCGTGGCAATGTTCGACTATGACAACGACGGCAGGCTCGACATTTACCTGGTCAATTCGCATACCGTCGAAGCTTCCCTGGCGAAGAAGCCACGTCCACGCGCGGCGCTTTATCACAACTTGGGTGATGGGAAATTCGAGGAGGTGGCGGCGAAAGCTGGCGTTGATGATCCTGGCTGGACGATGGGCGCGAGCGTTGCCGATTATGATAACGACGGATTCGATGATCTTTATGTGACCTGCTTCGGACCGAATAAGCTGTATCACAATCTCGGCAACGGCAAATTTGAAGACGTGACTGTAAGGGCCGGCGTGGGCGTCGCGCGATTTTCAACCGGCGCGGCCTGGGGTGATTATGATCGCGATGG
>JBDSAM010000511.1:0-4879 GCA_039922135.1 Blastocatellia bacterium | reverse complement strand
TACGCCGTTCGATCCAACCGCCCAGCCGCGATCCGGCGTGATGAAAAACAGACGGGTCAAATTGGCGTGTGTATTCAGCGATTCGTCTTGCCACGTCGCGCCGCCGTTACCTGTATGTAGCAGCGTTCCCCGGTCGCCGGCTGCCCATCCTTCTTTTCCATTGATAAAGAAAATGTCGTTGAGAGTTACGCTGGCGCCGGAGTTCTGTTTTTGCCAGCGGCTGCCGCCGTTCGTTGTTGAAAGGATTGTGCCGCTGACCCCAGCCGCCCATCCGTGCGCGGCGTCAACGAAGTGAATGGCGCGTAAGCCTGTCGCCACGCCTGAGGGCTGTTCATTCCAGTTTTGTCCGCCATCCACGGTGTGCAACACAACACCGCTCGCGCCAGCGATCCAGGCTTGTTTATCGTCAACCGCCGTCACGTCGTAAAAAAGCCGGAGTGACCCAATGAACTGCACCCGCCAAGTTTCGCCGCCGTCAATGGTTGACTGAATTGCGCCAAGTTCGCCGCAGGCCCAGCCCGCTTGTTCGTTCGCAAAATACATCCGCAACATAACGGGTTCAGGATAGCTGTCCGGCGGTTCATCTTTGTCCGTGACCGGCCTTTTCGGCGAGGGACTGATCGGAAGGCGGGCAAATTCATTGCGCTTCCAGCTTGCGCCGCGATCTTCACTGCGCAAAAAGAAGGCTCGTTTGTTCGGCTCGATTTCGCGGCGGCGGTCGAACAGATCGTATTCGCCCAACAGACAGACATGCTCAGTGTCAAACAGCCAGGCATCCAAAACAGGTTCCTGCCGTTCGTATTCCGGCAGTGCCGCGCGCCGCCACTTTTCGCCGCCGTCTTCGGTGGTAAGTACTGTGCCGTTGTTACCGGCGGCCCAGCCGCGATTGCGATCAACGAAGTGAACCGCGTTAAGTTTGGCCAGTACGCCGCTGGATTGCGCGCGCCAGGCGAGTTGAGTTGTTTGTTGATTGGCTGAGAAGGGAGAAAAAGAAGCGAAGAGCACCAGCGTTGTACCGCAGGCTGTCAGCCTGCGTCGGTAGTGGTTGAGAAACCCTTTGAATCTTGAACAATCACTCAAAAGACGCCTTCCGCAGACTAACAGTCTGCGGTATATCTTTTCCCCGATGTTTATTGCTGATGTTCTCATCTTCGCCGCCAACCTCAGCGCGCGATGGTGCGCATCCAGTAACTCAGCGTGACCAGACTCATCACCTTGTCCACTGTCTTAAGCTTGTTGCCCGGCACGACAACCGTGTCACCGGGCGTCAGGTAGATATCCTGAAGCTTGCCGCGCTCGACCTCTCGCATATTGATCGGGATTGGCAAAGTGCTTCCGTCTTTCTGCATTCGCAGCACGGCAACTTTGCTTAGTTCGCCGAAGCGCGTCACGTACCCGGCCTTGGCCAGCGCTTCGGTGACGGTCAGGCGGCGCGTCATTTCATAAATGCCGGGCGTAGTCACGTCGCCGATGACCAGATATTTCAAGCTGTGAACTTGAACCATCTGCACCGAAACTTTGGGTTCGCGAATGTATTCGGCCAGCTTTTCGGTAATCTCTTTTTCCAGGTCTTCGGTGGTGCGTCCGGCGACAATGATATGCCCAATCAACGGATAGCTGATGCGCCCGTTCGGCGGCACGATCAGGTTGGCTCGCGAATAATTCGGCTGGTCGAAGACGTCCACGCTAATCACGTCTTCCGGGCCAAGCCGCGTGGTGGCGAAGAAGTTGTTGATGTAAGGCAGAATCGCAGCTTCTGCTTCGGATTGATCTTCGCGGCGCAAGCTCTGACGGTCAGCGTCTGTAACTGATGCGGAAGGATTTTCCGACGGCGACTTTTTGCCTTGTTTGCCAGGGACGACGCGGTCACCTGCGGGTTTCGTGTCTTGTGACTTTGGCGGCTTTGGCGCTTTGTCCGGATCAGATTGGGCAAAGGTGCTAGTGAGTGCGAGAAATAAGGAAATAAGGACTGCAAGATGATTTATTGCCATCATGATTGGCTCCTTTCAGAAATTAGGCCGCAAGTTTAGGAAAGCCGACCACACCGCAGAGACGCAGAGAACACTGAGGAAGCGCAGAGGAGATTTAAAGAATCGGTATCTCCGCACCCTCTTCCAGGCCCAGTACAAAGCGGCGAATGCCATTTTTAAGGATTTCGACATTGAAGTTAAAGAGCAGGCCAATCTTCCAACCACCCAAGCGCATGTATGTCAAAACCTGAGCCTCAAAGATGGGGTGAATGGATTCAACAGACTTGATCTCGACCACGACTGTGTTCTCGATTAGTAAATCGAGTAGATAGCCCTTTTCCAACTTGATGCCTTTGTATTCGAGCGGGATTGGAAGTTGTCGCCTGAATTTAATTCCTCGCAGCATCAACTCTCTGCACA
Source organism: Blastocatellia bacterium (assembly GCA_039922135.1). Lineage (GTDB taxonomy): Bacteria > Acidobacteriota > Blastocatellia > RBC074 > RBC074 > RBC074. Next base: position 2,489 of record JBDSAM010000511.1, on the reverse strand, counting down.
GGCACTCTTCGTAAGCCGATTCCAGCAGCCCCGGCCCCAACGAGCGATGAACCTCTATCGCTGCTCCGATAATCATGCCAGTCAAATCGTTGACTTTCATCTTGCCCTCCTCTGCGTTTCCTCTGCTTTCTCTGTGTCTCTGCGGTGAAATTATTTCTTAACAGCTTACCCTCTACCTCCCATAACCAAACAGCACGATCTCAATCGTCTTGAACATAATCCAGATGTCGAATAGCAGCGAGACGTTTTTGATGTAGTAAAGATCGTACTGTAATTTCTGCATCGCGTCTGCCACCGATGCGCCATAGCCATAATTGACCTGTGCCCAGCCCGTCAGCCCGGGTTCGACCAAATGGCGTTGCGAATAGAACGGAATCTGTTCAGTTAACTGTTCCACGAACTGCGGGCGTTCAGCGCGCGGGCCGACAAAGCTCATCTCGCCGCGCAGGATGTTTAGAAACTGTGGAATCTCGTCAATGCGCAGGCGCCGCATGACCCTGCCAACGCGTGTGATGCGCGCATCGCGCGCAATCGCCCATTGAGCAGCCCCGGCGGTTTCAGCATCCTGGCACATCGAACGAAACTTGATGATCTTGAAGATCCGGCCATTCTTGCCGACGCGTTCCTGTGTGTAAAAGATCGGGCCGGATGAATCCAGCTTGATGGCGATGGCCGCGATCAGGGCAATCGGCGACGATAGCACCAGCCCAAGTAACGCGGCCACGGTATTGAACAACTGCCGCACAATGCCCCAGACGGTGCTGCGTTTTCCGCCGCCGGAAAAAATGATCCAACTTGGCCGCAGCATCTCAACGCTCAGCTTGCCGGTCAGCTTTTCATACAGCGCGGTGCCTTCTTCAATGGCAGCGCTGCCTTGCAGGCGAAGCTTCAACAATTGATCCACCGGCATATGGCCGCGCCGATCCTGCAACGCGACAACCACGCGGTCAATCTTCTCTTCGGCGACAATGCGGTTCAGGTCGCTGACGACGCCCAATACTTTCAACCCATCTGTTTTCTGAATGCCGGGACTTTTGCCAACCAGCTTCAGGTCTTCTGAAACGAAGCCGACGACTTTATAGCCCAAGTCGCGGCGCAGCATTGCTTCGCGGGCGACCTCGACGGCCAGCGTGTCTGTCCCGACAATCAGAATGCGGTCGCCCATGCGCGGATGACGCATGACCCAATGAATCCCCAGCCGCCAGCAGATCATCAGTGCCAGCGCCAGAATCATGGTAATCACTGGCACACCATTGCCATATCGCACGACGCCCAACCCTTCAATGTTTTCCTGATAACCAATCAGCATTGTCGGGCGCAGCATAAAGATCAGGCCGAGCACCGCAATCACGACGCCGACCGCCTGGAACAGATCGGTTAGTAATTCGCGCCGCAACCTGGGTTTGGAAACGTCGTACAGGCCGAAAAGGTAGAAGATAAGCTGGCAGACGATGGTGGTTAGCGCGATTTTGTAGATGCCGCGCTGTTCAATCAGGATGGAACCAAAACGTATCGGGAAGCGCAGGTACAGGCCCAGCAAGACGACGGAGAAGATGATTCCGGCTTCGACCAGAAAGAGCGTTAGAGTTTTTAGCCAGAGGCCTCGATCTAGCACTTACAGCTTCCACTTTCTTCCAAGGGATGTTTTACGCAAGGGGTGCAGCAGCTTGTTCCAGACTGAGCGGCGCTGCCCGCGCTGCGAATCGTAATAGTAATCGTAATAACCCGCCTCTTCGATATGCTCCACGCCGTTCAGAACCACGCCGAGCATTTTGTCGCCGGGCAGGGCTTCAATCGCTTTTTCAACCGTGTCGTAAGTTGCCATGCCGGCGCGCACAACCAGCATTACGGCATCTGTGTGATTGGCCAGCAGCCGTACATCAGCAAACGGCATGACGGGCGGCGAATCCACCAGAATGAAATCGAAGTACCGGCGCAGTTCAGTGATCATCGCTGCCCAGCGTTCGCTGGATAACAGTTCGGTCGGATTGGCGACCTCGCGGCTGACCGGCAGGATATAAAGTTCGTAGCCCTCCAGCGTGAAGATTGTATCGAGCAGTTCGGCCTCGCCGCTCAGAACTTCACCCAAACCTGTTTTAGCCCGGACTCCCAAATAGGCCGCCACGTTAGGCCGCCGCAGGTCGCCGTCAATCACCAGCACGCGCTTCTCTTTGGATTGCGCTATGGCCAGCGCCAGATTGATGACCGTTGACGTTTTGCCTTCTCCGGCCAGGGTGCTGGTAATGGTGACAGTCTGAAGCGGCTTCTTTTCCGCCGCGTGAAAAAGCTGCGTGCGCAGCGTGCGGTACTGTTCGCATTCGGGCGTTTGCGGATCGGTCAGCAGGATCAGGCGCGGATGAATTCGAGATTGAACTATCGGTTCGACAGGGATTTCACGCTGCCGCTGGAGTGGCTTTTCCGGCAGCGTGGGCGCTTCTTTCATCTGCGCCGCGTGATCTTCCGCAACCGTTGGAGAAGATGACGGCGGC
>JBDSAM010000510.1:0-8643 GCA_039922135.1 Blastocatellia bacterium | reverse complement strand
CGCACGCAGATGTTGCGCAATGGACACGCGCTTTCCAGCGTCGCGGAACATGTGCGGACAACACTCGGCGTCAAATCGCGAATTCTGCCGATGACCGATACGCACACGCCGACCACCGTGCTGACCGCCGAAGGGGAGATGCATTTTCAGGAATACCTGGTGAAAAATCAGGCCCGCCCACGCGTTACCGGTCTGCGGTTTGAAAACATCGAATCCGCGCGTCCCGCGCCCGGCGTCGCCGAAGCGATTCTGGAATCCGAAGCCGTCATCATTTGCCCCAGCAATCCGCTCATCAGCATAGGCCCTATCCTGGCGGTTCCAGGTCTGCGCGATCTGCTGAAGCAGACGAAAGCAAAGGTCGCTGTTATTAGTTCAATCGTTGGCGGAGCGTCACTGAAAGGGCCGACCGACCGGATGCTTATCGGTTTAGGGATGGAAGTTTCAGCCCTGCAAATCGCCAAACTTTACGCTGACATTGCGGATATTTTTATCCTCGATCAACAGGATGAGATGACGAAGCCGCAGATCGAACAGTTAGGATTGCACGTCGCCATTACCGATACTGTGATGATCAACGCGAGTAAAAAGCAGGAGTTGGCCAAAACAGTTTTGTCTATTCTGGCAACTCAATAGACGGTGGATTGCGCATGCGTTACATCCTGATTCCGGTAAAAGACCTGAAGCGGGCCAAACAGCGGCTGGCTGGCTTAATGACCCGGGAAGAGCGCACGCAGTTAGCCTGGGCAATGCTTGAAAACACCTTCGCCGTCGTTACCCAAGTAACAAGCATTGATCGCATCGCCGTAGTTACTCTCTATGAACCGGCAATTGCCCTGGCCAAAAGCTATGGAATGGAAATAGCTATAGAAACCCAACAGATTTCAGAAAGTGCTTCAGTGGATTTCGGCTCACGGGAAGTAACAAGATATGGCGCGCAGTCTGTGTTACGGCTGCCCATTGATCTGCCGTTGATAACTGTCGAAGACGTCGAAACCATTCTTGCCTGTGAGCAGCAGAGTAGCCCATCCGTGCCTTTAGTTGTTATTGTGCCTTCGCGTCAGGGGACAGGTACAAACGCCATCCTGCGTCGCCCACCCACTCTTTTCCCCTCACATTTCGGCATTGGTAGTTTTGCCAAACATCTGAAAGAAGCTGCCCGGATCAAAGCTGAATGCAAAGTTATTGATTTGCCGCATATCGCGTTAGATGTTGACGAACCGGAGGATTTGACTGAGTTACTAAAGCAGGGACAAGGGAAGATTGTTGATCTGTTGCGACAGATGGGAATCGAAAAGAGGATTCGGGAGGCAATATACTAATCGAGTAGCTTCCCAATTCTCAGCCACTATGGCCGATCTCTCTTGCGGGCGGGAAGGGAATGGAAAAGAGAAAAGCCGGTAGTCTTGTGAAACCACCGGCCAGGCGATTCAAAATTAGATTATGGGCTACTTCTTTTTCTTAGCTTCCCAAGTGCCGGAAAATCCACCGAACTCCCATTTGCCGCCCATATTGTCGCCCGTGCGCTTGCCGATAAGCGGGATTGGGCCGTTGCCCTGGTAAGTAGCGGTGAGGTTAGTCACGTCGCCTTCTTTAATTTCAACGCCGGTGACATTCAAGTCGCCACCGTTTTCGACGGATGTGGTCAATTTGCCGCCATCATTTTTAATGATTAGCGTCATCGCGAATTCTCCCTGGCCGTCAGCGATGATCTTGAGATCATAAGATCCGACAATGTCTGCTGCCGTGGTGCCGCCTGTGGACGGTTTCGTCGTCATTGCGGCTCCTGGGGCCACGCCTGGCGTAGCGGTCATAGCGCCTTTCTTTTCAGCTTTCCAGGTGCCTTTGATGTCGCCGGCCGTCCAATCACCGGCGATCTTGTCGCTGGCGTAATTGCCAATGATGGTAACGGGCGTACCGCCTGCGTCGGCCACCACGGTGACTTTATTCGTGGCGTCCACTGTTACGCTGGTAACGGTCAATGGTGTTGGTGAATCTTTGACTTCACCTGACCATTTACTGCCGTCTTTTTTCAAGATCATTACGAAGGTCATTGTGCCCAGCTCACTACTGGTTGAAGTTACATTGTATGAACCTTCAACCGGGTGCGCCGAAGTTGATTGCGCAAAAGCCGCCACCGCGAAAACCATTGCGAAGACCAGCGACAACACCGCGCCGGTCAGATTTCTCACTTGTTTGCTCATCGTTGAAACTCTCCTCTTGCTTGTTAGAATAGTTGTTTGATTGGGTGCGGCGAAAATCAAAAAAAGAGATCAGCCGCTCGTTGACGGTTGCGCAGTTTACTGCCCGAAAAGGCGGAAAACAAGCTGTCGAACCTGCCAGCGAAACAAACCAGGCTGGCAAATTGTCTTAACATCTAATTGCCAACCACTTTTATAATTTGCACGCTTCAAGTAATCATCACTCAAGGGAGAATTTCATCGGTGCATATTGATAGAAGGCTTTTTGTGGAAGAAGTCGCCAACACCGTCACGCACGGATTTGGCCTGCTGCTTAGCATTATCGGATTGGCCGTGCTGATTTCGATGACCTGGCAGAAAGCCAGCGTCTGGCATTTTGCGGGCTGCGCAATATACGGCGCGACGCAGGTGATTTTGTACGCGGCCTCGACGCTGTACCACGGCGTGCAGACACCGCATTTGAAACACCGTTTCCGGCAGGTGGATCATGTTGCCATCTACCTGTTGATCGCCGGAACCTACACGCCGTTTATGCTGGTCAATCTGCGCGGATTTTGGGGCTACCTGGTGCTGGGGATCGTCTGGACGCTGGCCATCTTTGGGATCATCTTCAAACTCATTTTTGTGAATCGGTACAAGGTCGTGACGATTGGGTTATATGTGGCAATTGGCTGGGCGGCTATTATCGCCATCAAGCCGATCTTGGCGTCAGTGCCGCTGGCGGGCCTTGCCTGGATTGGCGCGGGCGGATTGGCGTATATGGGTGGCTTGATATTTTTTGCTTGGGAGCGGCTGCCATTCAATCATGTTATCTGGCATGTCTTCGTGCTGGCAGGAAGCGGATGCTTCTTTTGGGCCGTCTTGAGTTATGTATTGCCCGTATAAAGCTAGCTGCAGGGGCAACTCTTCACAATTGCAACCTACCTAAAAAGGGCAGGAGCCTATTTGCCTCCGTGTTAAATTCTTCGCCGGACGATTTGCCAGATCGTCCGGCGAAATCTGTTTAGAATAGGAACAACATTTCGCGGTACTTCGGCAACGGCCATAAGCCATCATCAATTACCATTTCCAGCTTGTCGCAAGCGTCGCGTACGGCGTCCATCGCTTCCGACACGCCATAAGCCAGCGCAGTGGCCTTCTTGTCCAAATCGTCGGTTTCGGCCTTTTCGACCACAGCATCCAAAGCCGACAGCGCCGCCTTCAGATCGCTGATCAACCGGGCGAAGCTTTCGACATCGGCAAGTTGCGCCGAAACCAGTTTTTTATCCGCGCCGACTGCATTAAGCGCCGCAACTGAACCCGCGACGTTGGTTTGATGCTTGAAAGCTGCGGGCAAGACCATCGTCGTCGCCAATTCTTTCAAGCAGGCGATCTCGATTTCGAGGTCTTTGATGTATCGCTCGATTTCCAGGTGATAGCGCGATTCCAGTTCCTCTTCGGTGTGGACGTTGGCTTTGGTGAACAGGTCTTTGGCCTGTTGGGTTTTCAACTGCACTAGCGATTCTGGCGTCTTGTGCAAGTTGGGCAAGCCGCGTTTTTCAGCTTCGACCACCCATTCCTCGGCGTAGTTGTTGCCTTCGAAGCGAATCGCTTTGGTTTCGGTGACGTACTCTTTGACGATTTCGATGACGGCTTTGTCGAAATCGTCTGATTTCTTGATTCTAGCTTCCAGCCGGTCGGCAATGTCCGCCAATGCCTCGCCGACTGCCGCGTTCAGCGTCGCCATCGGTGTGGCGGGCGAAGCGGATGACGCGACGGCGCGGAATTCAAACTTGTTGCCGGTAAAAGCAAACGGCGAAGTGCGGTTGCGGTCGGTGTTGTCTTTGGCGATTTCGGGCAGCTTCGAGATGCCCAGGTTAATGACTTGCGATTCGGTCGTCGCGCCCTTCAGGTCACCGGCTTCGATGGCATCGAGCACTTTGGTCAGAGCGCCGCCCAGGAAAGCCGAGATGATCGCCGGCGGCGCTTCATTGGCGCCCAGGCGGTGGTCATTGCCTGAACCGGCGATGGCCGCACGTAGCAGCGTCGAGTGAGTGTAAACGCCTTTCAACGTCGCCATCAGCATGACCAGGAACTGCAGGTTTTGAGAAGGCGTCGCGCCCGGCTCAAGCAAGTTCTCGCCATCGGACGTAGCCATTGACCAATTGTTGTGTTTGCCGCTGCCGTTAATTCCGGCGAACGGTTTTTCGTGAACCAGGAATGTCAGGTTATGTCGCTTGGCAACGCGGCGCAGAATCTCCATCGTTAATTGGTTGTGATCAGTGGCCACGCTGACCAGTTCAAATAGTGGCGCGCTCTCATACTGCGCTGGCGCGACCTCGTTGTGGCGCGTCTTAACCGGTACGCCCAGCTTGAACAGTTCGTGCTCGGCCTCCTGCATAAAGGCCAGGATGCGCGCTTTGATAGCGCCGAAGTATTGATCTTCAAGTTGCTGCCCTTTCGGCGACGGCGCGCCAATCAAGGTGCGTCCGGCGGCTTGCAGGTCTGGACGCAATGAATAGAAAGCTTCGTCAATCAAGAAATATTCCTGCTCCGGTCCTAGCGTGGCTTCAACATGCGTCGGCGACTTGCCGAACAGCTTCAGCACGCGCATCGCGTTCCCGCTCAGGTATTCGACCGAGCGCAAGAGCGGGGTCTTCTTATCCAATGCCTGGCCGTGATAGGAAATGAACGCCGACGGAATGCAGAGCGTCTTGCCGTTCGGGCCTTCCATAATGAAGATCGGGCTGGACGGATCCCAGATTGTGTAACCGCGCGCTTCAAACGTGGCGCGCATGCCGCCTGATGGGAAGCTGGAGGCGTCCGGCTCGCTCTGGACAAGCTGCGCGGCGCTGAACCGCTCAATCGCTTGGCCGTCGCCATCAATCGTCAAAAAGGTGTCGTGCTTTTCCGCCGTGATGCCGGTGTTAGGCTGGAACCAGTGGGTATAATGTGTGCAGCCATTTTCCAGCGCCCATTCTTTGACGGCGTGCGCAACGGCGGGGGCAATGCTCTGATCCAGCTTGTGGCCGCCCTGCATGGTTTTCGACAACGACTTGAAGATGTCTTTGGGAAGTTTAGCTGCCATCACTTTCGTGCTGAATGTGTTGCAACCGAAATAATCTGATGCTTTGTTGCCAGTCTCGATGATGCGGGGCGTGCGTTTGCTGACCTCAGCAATTGCCCACAACCGCCCCTGATTTCCTGTGCTCATTACGTTATCTCCTGAAGTTGAAATTGACGGCGAACCAATTCAGCTAAAGCCTGAACCTGCGTGGCCCGCCCGAATAAAATGCAATGGATTTTCGACGATTGCGATTGAGTGCAAACCAATCCCGAACAATGTTGAAGCAACTAGCTTGCCAGTCGAAGATGGAAGCCAGTTGCCGCGATTAAATGATAGAAACGAATGAATGAAGCCGAATAAGGCGATGTTTGCAAGAAAATAGACTGTCTTCAAAAATGTCGCTTCCGGAGACTCCTCGGACAAAAATGTATGAGCTTAAGCAGTCGTTCATGGGATGGAGCATTGTCGGGCTTGCTCCAAAGGCCATTCGGATTCCACTAGATCTGCCCATGCTGAATGATTTCGGAAGTAGTAGGTGAGGCCAGAAATCCCTAACATGCATGCCTGCCAATGCTGAATGCTGGAAGCGATGCATACCCAGGATGTCGTCAGTTTTTGAAGCGATCGCAATTAATCTCGTACTTCTTCACCTTATAGCCCAGAATCCGTTCCGTCGTATCGAGCATGCGCGCGGCGCGCGCGCGGTTGCCGCGGACGGTTTTTAAGGCATCCTGGATCAATTCCTTCTCAAACGCAGCGACTGATTGATCAAGGCTGACCCTAGTCACGGTGCCGGAGCCTTCAGCGGTTTGCAGCGTCGGTGGCAGGTGAAATCCGTGGATGACGTTGCCGTCACAGACCAATGTAGCGCGTTCGATGACGTTCTCAAGCTCGCGCACGTTGCCGGGCCAGTGATAACTCATGAGCATGTCAATTGCTGGCGTCGAGATGCGTTTGATGCTCTTGCCGCCCTGCCGCGCGTACTTTTCCAGAAAATGATCGGCCAGCAGCAGGATGTCTGTTTTGCGCTCCCGCAGCAGGGGCATGTAGATCGAAAAGACATTCAGGCGGTAATACAGATCCGAACGAAAGCGGCCATCCTGCACGGCTTGTTCAAGCTCGACGTTGGTGGCGGTGATCATTCGAACGTTGACCTTAATCGTTTCGGTTCCGCCGACGCGCTCGAATTCGCGCTCCTGCAGCACGCGCAGCAATTTCACCTGCATGGCCGGCGACAGATCGCCAATCTCATCCAGAAAAAGGGTTCCGGCTTCGGCCAGTTCAAAGCGACCGCGTTTGCGGGCAATGGCACCGGTGAAAGCGCCCTTTTCGTGGCCGAACAGTTCGGCTTCGATTAACGATTCGGGCAACGCGGCGCAGTTCACTTTGACGAAGGGTTTGGCGGCGCGCGGGCTGTTGTAATGAATGGCGTGTGCGACCAACTCTTTGCCTGTGCCCGATTCGCCGCGAATCAGCACGGTGGTGTTTGTGTGTGCGACCTGCGCGACCTGTTCGTAAATGTCGCGCATCTCTTTGCTAGTGCCAATGATGTTGCGGAAATCGTACTTCTGTTGAAGCTCACGCTTAAGCAGCGCATTTTCATCAACCAGTTGCGCCTTTTCCTGCTCGACCATCTGCGCTAGCCGCAGGCTTTGCGAGATCATCGAAGCAACGATGATCAGATATTTGACCGATTCATCGTAGTTGCGGGTCGGTTTGTACGGGGTAATGATCGAAAGTGCGCCGATGGTTTTGCGGCGGTCTTTAATCGGCACGCAGATGAACGAATCCTCCTGTCCCGGCGTGCCATGGCGCGTACGATTCAAAAACATCGGCTCTTTGCTGATTTGCGGGACGATGATCGGTTTGCCAGAAGAGACAACTTTGCCCGTGATGCCTTCGTCAATTTTGTAGCGCCCGCGCCGCCGCTCGCCCTCGCTCAACCCGAATGAGTATTGAATTGAAAGCGAATTATTACTGTCTTCAAGCAACGCGATGGCACCCCGTCGCATGCCCACTTCCCGGTCCAGGATTTCCAACACCTTCTCGACAGCTTCGCGAATGTTCAACGTCGAACCGAGTGCCTTGCTGACATCCAGCAAGGCCGAAAGTTTTTTGATCTGCGTAGACTCTTCCATAACCTCAACCATCATCCATCTATACCTCTTAGCTGACAAAAATGTCTAACATTGAATAGAAGATAACATTTTTGTCGTCTGAGCTCAAAAGCTTTTCCCCTGCGATTCGCCTTTGCAAAGCCATCGCTCAAATTTACCAATGAAATAGGCTATTCAACCAATAGACAGAACAAACCACCGAAGTTAAGATGCAAGTGCCGTACAAATCCCACATAGCCGCACACAATTGTCTTTAAACAAGCATTTATTGTTTGTCAGGAGGAGCTTATGTTCAGAAATCTGTTGTTATTGTCCATGTTGTGTTTGGTCGGTTTTGGTTTTGGCAAGACGGTATTGGCCGACGAAGTGAAATTGAAGAATGGCGACCGGTTGACCGGTGCGATCGTCAAATCCGATGGCAAAAGTTTGACGCTAAAAACAGAGTTCGCGGGCACAGTCACCATCATTTGGGATGCCGTGGATCAGGTGGTTACCGCGCAGCCGATCTATCTGGGCTTGAATGACGGCCAGACGGTTGTCGGCACAGTGGCGGGTGACGGAGGGCAATATGAGATTGTCACCAAAGATGCTGGCAAGGTTTCTGTTGCCAAGACGGCGATCAAGACCATTCGCAACGAGGACGAGCAGAAATCCTATCTGGCCGAAGTTGAACGGTTGCGCAACCCGAAGCTGCTGGATTTGTGGGCCGGATCGTTCGACGCGGGCTACAGTCTGACGCGTGGCAATGCCGACACCAATACCTTCACCTTGGCCGCGACGGCCGTGCGCGCAACCCCGCGCGATAAGATCAGCCTGTATGCTACGGTCATCAAAGCCAACGCTCGCAGCAAAAGCACCAGCCTGATCGAAGACACGGCCAATGCCATTCGCGGCGGCGGGCGTTACGACTTGAATCTGACTTCGCGCTCGTTTGTGTTTGGCTTCAGCGATTTAGAGTTTGATGAATTTCAGAAGCTGGATTTGCGAATGGTGCTGGGCGGCGGCGCGGGCTGGCACGCGATCAAGAATGATCGGACGACATTTGATGTGTTTGGCGGCGGTTCGTACAACAAGGAATATTTTTCGACCGGTCTGAAGCGCAGTAGCGGTGAGGCACTTGCTGGCGAAGAACTGTCGAAAAAACTGTCGGCGCGCTCATTGTTAAAGCAGCGGCTGGTTGTCTTCCCGAATTTGAATCAGACGGGAGAGTATCGTATGAATTTCGATACTTCGCTGGTGACCAGTCTGAATCGCTGGATGAGCTGGCAGGTGACTTTCAGCG
>JBDSAM010000509.1:0-5474 GCA_039922135.1 Blastocatellia bacterium | reverse complement strand
TCCCGGCTCAAACGCCAGAGGTTGATCTGCAAACAGGGGCAGATAGTCATTGATCGTGCGGATACGTTCTTTCGGTGTTGCCTCGTATTTCTTGCCGAAGAAATCACCGACGCCAGAAGTAAACTCGACCATCTGTCGGATGGTCACTTTCTCCGCCGCGTCTTTGTTCGGGTAGTCGGGCAAGTATTTGCCGAGTTTGTCATCCCAGGACAATTTGCCGCGTTCGATCAATTGATTGATAGCAACTTGAGTGAAGATTTTGTTGATCGAGCCGAGATTGAATTTTGTGTCAATCCGGTTAGGCGTTTTGGTTTCCTTGCTGGCCAGGCCGACTGCTTTATGTAAGAGAGGCTTGCCGCCTTTGGCAATCAGCACAACGCCAGAGAAGTTGTCTTCCGCAGCCTGCTGATCAATCCAGGCGGGCAGTTCCTGCAAGACTTCGGTTTCGCTCTTCCTCACCGTCGAAGGCGAAGACGTTTCGATACGCCTTTCAATTTTGCCATCGCCCACCGGGGCTGAAGCCGGATGGACGCGGATGTCCGCGACTCTGTGCGGTGGTTGTGGTTCAACGCCAATGCTGAAGCTGATCCAATGCTCGTCCTTCTTGGCCTGCGCCAGGATTTCGATCTCGTATTCGGTCGAACGCGTGATGCTATGTGGTTTCAGTCCGCCGGACTGCTGATAAAAGCCCAGGTCCTGCTGGGCGCTCTCTACATCGCCGCCGGTTTCCTGATGAAATTTCTTCATCGTCGCCAGATCACCGGAGTTGAGCGATGCCAGGAATTTGCCCAGAGCTTTGCCAGCTGGTGTGTTTGGCAATTCAAAACCATCTGGTTGTGATTCGTTGACGGTGGTTACTGCTTTGGTTTGTGTGGGAGCCTGATCCGGCGCGGTTGATTGAATGGGAGTGTTGTCAGCGTTGGCCAACGCCGGCAATGCGATTTTTGCCTCGTCCAATTCGCGTTGCAGGTTAGCAGCCAGCGTTTTCAGTTGTTCGGCGAATGGCGACTGCGTGACCTTTGGCTGAATTGCGCGAATCGCCAACAGGTGCGCGGTTTTCAAGGCTTGTGCCGCCGGAACATCAACGTCCGGTTTGACGCCCGTACCTTCCCAATTGATTTTGGTGATCGGGTTGATTGCTCGGGCAAATGGCACGGTGATCATGAAATCTTTGCCCAGCCTGCGCGCGTTGACCGGATGAGCGCCACCGCCGGTTGTTTCGCCGATGATGGTCGCGCGCTTCAGGTTCTTCAGGTTGTAGCTGAACTCTTCCGCACCAGAGAATGTCCGGTTGCTGGTCAGCACGAAGACCGGCTTGTCGCCGTAGCGTTTGCCCGGAATATCATCGCGCGTCCAGAACTCTTCGGTCCTGTTATCCGGGCGCGAATAAAGATCATTCAGATGGGTGCGCTGGTTGAATAAATAGCTGCACAGGAAGGCCACCATGGCCGGATCGCCGCCGCCGTTTTGCCTGAGGTCAAAGATAAGCGCATCGGTATTGGCCAGAAATGCCATTGCGGCGACTGCCGTTTCACTGGCCAAGCCCGGACTTTCAAACCCACGCAAATCCAGATAGCCAACATTGCCGCTGAGCCGTTCAACTTTCTCAAAGCTGAAATTGCGCATAGCTGACAGTCGCCGTCGCGTGGCCGGATCGGCGGTTTGCTGCGTGAAAAAGGGCGAATTGCCATCGTTGAAGATGATGCGCAGATGTTTGTCTTTGCTGACGGCTTGCAGATCGGCCGTCAACCGATTGGCCAGCGTCCGGCCATCAGTGATTTCATCGTACTCCTTGCGCTGCATTCGTTCGTGGATTGCCTGCTCCATCTTCTTCGCGGTTTCGGGGAAGACGTAAGCGTCGTTCAACGCCTTGATCGTTCCTTCGATAACCTCCGCGCGTGCCTTAGCGTCAATGGCTGGTGGTAAGGTTTGCGCGAAGTCTACGTTCGGTATCAGTAGCGCAATGCCCAGGGCGAACCCGGCAAGAGTGGACTTTATCTTTTGCATTTTCTTCTCCGAAAAATGTCCGACAAACTTCAGTTTGTCGGGAGCTTCGTAAGAGGCGGCATCTGGGAACCTCGACAAACTGAAGTTTGTCGGACATTCGGCGCAGCCGCTTTCATTGTTTCAGAGCGTTGTCTGAAACGACATAAGCGAATTGTGGGGTTCGCTTGAATCGAACGCGGGTTATTTCTTCTCGAACTTTTCGGGCTTGAGCTGAGGATTGATTTTGAACTTGGTGATTTCCCACTCCTCATTGACTTCGTTCTCGACAGATTTGGTTAAACGGTGCGGAAGCGAGACCCCGCTTACTTCGCGGTAGTCGCCGAAAGTGACCTGATATTCGACCAGTGGTTCGGCGATGGCCTTGGCTTCAGCATCCGCTATCTGCTTTTTGATTTCTTCTTCGTTACGCGGCGACCCGCCCATGGTCTGCACCATCACGCGCGCTTTGCGGCCCTTGTATGTCAGCATCAACGGCTTATGCGTTTTCTGATCCAGAAACAGTTGGACGGCAAAATTGTTTGCGCCCTTCACGTCCAGTACATCGGCTTTGCCGTCGGGCGACTCGGCCGCTCCGGCGTAGCTATATTCGACTGGGAAGGAAGCCAGAGTTGTTGCCAGCCAGCCAAGCATCACGCGGGCGGATTCGGCGCGCACAGCATTCTGCTGCATCGCCTGCCCTTGAGGTGTGCCCCCGCCAGGGCGTCGAATCATGACCATTCCATTGCCATGGCCGCTTGTTTGTTGATCCATCCAGACATTACTGCCGCTAACCCCTTCCAGCCGGGTCAACTCTACTCCGCCCATCATGGTCATCGTTTCAGTCCGCAGCATTTTGTCAGGCAGCAGCAGATCAATCTGCACTTCGCCGGACGTATCCATCTGGCCCATCTTGCGGCGCAGAGTACCCGTGGCGGATAAGCTGGTCAGCGACTTTAGCTTCTCGCCGCCAATCGCCGCGCGCGCTTGCGCGATCAGTTGTTGTGCTTTTGCCGTGGCATCCTGGGCACTGGCATTGGTGAATAACTCCGCGACGGTCACTGCCGCGATAAAAATGAAAAGCAAGAATTTTTCTCGCATCTGAATCTCTCCTCACATATTTTTGACGATTGTCCGGAACAAGCCGAATTGCCTGTCTGACATCGTCATCATCGCCGATGCTAAGGTAATGTTGGTTAAGCTGTCGAAAAGTTATTGTTAAGGATGTTAAGTTTTAGGAAGAGAAGCACTGTTTTGGTGAATGACGACAACGAATTATGGTGGCACTCGATTTGCTATGGTCTGGTTCATATATCAGGTTCCAGGAAGATCAAACAGACTGGGCCAGACCTGCCGGACTTGTTCGGATCGGGTTGTTAAATGCTCTGCTCCAAGCAGTTTTTGGAAAAGAGTGTAACTTTGAATTGACCAATCAGGAGGAGAATATGGATAGCAGGCAAACAATGTTGAAGCATCTGTTACTGTCGGTGTGTGGAGCAGTGGTGATCGCTGCGTGTTCACTGCCGACTGTTGCGCAATCAACAACGGGGAAAGACGTATATCGCGGCAATATCTTCTATTTCGGTGGAGGCCGGAGTATTACTACCGACTTTACACTCAGGATAACCAGCTATACGCCAGAGCCAGAAGTTCGAAGGCTACAGGAAGTCCTGCGCAGCGAAGGGCAGGACGATTTCCAGAAGATCATCGGCAAGGAAAAACGGGGCACGATTCAAGTCGGCACCGGGTTGGGACTGGATTTGAATGCGGTCTGGATTACCCAATCTGAAAATGGACGCAAGCTTTCGGCATTAGCTGAACGCTGGCTTGGCTTCGGCGAATTACGACGAGGCACGCGATCAACGGACTATCCGTTTACCTATATTGAGCTGTGGGTCGAAGAGGATGGCGGCATTGAAGGCACTCTATTCCCCGCAGCGCGCGTACGCGGCAAAAGTGGAAATACCATCGAGGTCGAAAACTTTGGTATCTATCCGGCGCGGCTAACCAATGTGAAACAGCGTAAGAAATAAGCGAGCTATTCTTGGCGTTTGGGGAAGCGGCCAGAATGTATAGCCGCCGGACTTCACGGTCCGGCGGCTATACTGTTTATAGAGCTGTTTTATTGAATTCACGCGCTTCTGCGGAGGCCCGTGAAGTGTTGTTAAGGATGTTAAATTTGCGAAGCGGCGATTTCAGGTTGCTTTCATCGTGCTAAGATGTCGCTCATTTTCAACTAGAAGATGGAAGACACGATGAAGATAGAGCGAAGACCATCATTGATGCTTTTGCTGGTTGGCACGCTGCTGGTATTGCTGCCATTGCTAGCCGTATTGCAATACCGTTGGCTGGGTGAAGTCAGCGCCGGTGAACGCGAGCGAATGCAAGCCAATCTGCGAACCAGCGCTGATCGCTTCTGCGCCGATTTTGATCACGAACTAACAAACGTTTATATCCAGCTTCAGAACGTGGCCGGACGCGCCGGACAACAGAATCCGGATGAGCTTGCAGTGCGATACGGGCAATGGATGGCGGCCACGTCGCGCCCGAAGCTGGTGCGCGAGATTTTTCGAACTTGGTTTGATGAAGGCGGCAAGTTAGTGTTGACCCACTTCAATCAGCCATCCGATTCGTTCGAGTCCGTCGAATGGCCGGAGCAGTTGAAGAGTTTACGTGACCGATTCGAGGCGCAGCATCAAGCTCAAAACCAGGCACAAAATCAGGCTCAACAAGCCACGCAGATGATAGTGCGCAGCGTTTTGAACGAGCATCGCGAGCAGATTCAGAACAGCGCATCACGCGGGTTCGTGCTGCAAATTTCCTTTCCGCAAACTGCTGATGACATTCCGGCGCTGGTAATCCCGGATGCAGGGCCGAGCTTTCCATCACCGTTCATGCCCTCGCTTCTGGAAGGGAAACTGGCCTGCGCAATCGCGGTGCTTGATGCGGATTACATCAAAAGTGAACTAATTCCCGAACTGGCTCGTCGCTACTTTGCCAGCGATGGGACGAACGATTACAACCTGGCGGTCATCAGGCGCGGCGAAAGCGGCGAGTTGATTTACCGCACAGATGCGCGTCAGCCGATCGGCGCTTTTGAACAAAGCGACGCTAAGAATTCATTGTTCAGAATTCGCCCAGAAGAATTGGATCGTTTTTTAGTTGCCGGGACTTCCACTCCCTCTGCGTCGCCGTCTCCCAAAACAAACAGTAAGCTCACCGAAAGGCCAGCCGAAAATTCTGGCCGTGTGGCAATCAGCTTAACGCATGGCAGCCTTGTGCAGGGTGACGTCAACGTCAACGTCAAAAAGTCAGTGGGCGGGAAGCTGGGTAACGTCCAATGGGAAAACGTGCTGCCCAAACAGATCATCAAGCGCAGCGAAGAAGGCAATTGGCAGTTGCTGGTCAAACATCGCGCCGGCTCATTGGATGCAGCCGTGGCCAACGTCCGCCGCCGGAATCTGGGCATCAGCTTCGGGATTCTGTTGCTG